>CAZBVV010000024.1:5122-21446 GCA_964495345.1 uncultured Eubacteriales bacterium | reverse complement strand
TAAATACAGGAAGGTCTGTATGAGTCATAAGCTCGCCTATGTAAGAAACAAGTCTTTCGCCATCATTACCGAATCCCTTTGTTACGAAAACGATACCGTCAACACCTGTCTGCGACATTCTTTTGACTTCCTCAACCTGTGCGAACCATGATGCTTCCATATTTGCAGTAGCAACGATTGTTGTATCACCCTTGTGCTTTGCAGTAAGTGTTGCAAGCTTGATTCTTTCTTCAAGAGTAAGCTCTTTCATTTCGGAGCTGCCGCAGACTGCAAAAAGGTGGTCTACTCCCTGTGCAACCTGAAACTCGCAATACTCTTCATAAGTAGCGTAGTCAATGGTTTTATCATCGTGATAGGGAGTGAGCATAAGGGAATAAATACCCTCAATGTTGTTGATAAGTTCTTTTTTCATTTTAATCATTTCCTTTCGGACTAATAATCGCCAATATTATACAACTCACAATTTGTTTTGTAAATAGTTTTAATAAAATTATTTTATCATTTCTGCAAATTCATCTTCGCTGATAACTCTGATACCAAGCTCGTTGGCTTTACGAAGCTTACTGCCTGCATCCTCACCCGCAAGCACAACAGAAGTCTTTTTTGATACTGAAGACGCCGTTTTACCGCCGAATGATTCAATAATTTCGCTCGCTTCGTTCCTTGTAAAACGTGATAACGCACCTGTAAGCACAAATGTCATACCTGCAAAACGCTCGTCCTTAACTTCTCTTTGTGACTGCATATTTATACCGAGCTGTTTACACTTTTCGATTATTGTTTTTGTACCCTCTCTTGACATAAATTCAACGACGCTCTCTGCCATAACGGCACCGAAGCCGTCAATGGTAAGGATATCTTCCACGGTGGCATTCATAATCGAATTAATATCACCGAATCTGTCGCAAAGAAGCTTTGATGCTTTCTGACCGATATGACGTATACCCAGAGCGTACACAAATTTATACAAATCGTTATTTTTTGATTTTTCCGCCGCATCAATAAGATTCTGTGCAGATTTTTCACCCATTCTGTCGATTGATGCAATTCTATCCTTATCAAGAGTGAAAATATCCGTAATATCGGACACAATCCCCTCTTTTACAAAGGTTTCGACCACTGCTTCACCCATACCCTCAATATCCATAGCATCCCTTGTGCAGAAATGAATAAGATTGCGTACAAGCTGTGCAGGACAGGCGGGATTTATGCATCTTACTGCCGCTTCACCCTCTTCACGAACAGTCTGTGAACTGCAAGAAGGACAGATATCAGGGATTGTATAAATATCATTTTTTTCGTTATGCTTTGTGACTTTTACAACTTCGGGAATTATATCTCCCGCTTTGCTGATAACACAGGTATCACCTATACGCAGTCCTTTTTCTTTTATAAAATCCTCATTGTGGAGTGTCGCTCTGCTTACACAGGTTCCGGCAAGCATAACAGGCTCAAAAATTCCCGTAGGAGTTAAAACTCCCGTTCTGCCCACATTGATTTCCACATCGAGAAGCTTTGTTTCCTTTTCTTCCGGAGGATATTTAAAAGCAACCGCCCATTTCGGGAACTTGGCTGTACTGCCCATTTTGCTGCGATGCGTAAATTCGTTTACCTTTACAACTGCACCGTCAATATCAAATGGCAGAGTACCTCGTATACTGCCGATTCTGTTTATTTCTGCAACAACTTCTTCAACAGTACTGCATTTTGTGTAGAACGGAACGGTGTGAAAACCGAGCTGTTTGATGTAATCAAGTGATTCTTTATGAGATGTAAGCTCTTTGCCGGCAAGACGCTGAACATTGAAACAATAAATATCGAGCTTACGCTGTGATGTAATTTTCGGGTCTTTCTGACGGAGTGAACCTGCCGCCGCATTTCGAGGATTTTTAAAAGGCTTTTCGCCGTTCATGTCCTGTTTTTCAACAAGAGAGGCAAACACTTCACGAGGCATATACACCTCACCCCTGACCTCAATTAAAGGCAGATTTTCCTTTATTTTAAGGGGAATTGAACGGACCGTGCGAAGATTTGCAGTTACATTTTCGCCAACGTTTCCGTCGCCTCTTGTTGAACCGATTGAAAATATACCGTCACGGTATTCAAGAGATACGGAAAGACCGTCAATTTTAGGCTCAACCACATATTCTGCATCAGGGCAGACCTCTTTTACACGTCGATCAAAGTCATAAATTTCGTCAACAGAAAATGCGTCCTGTAAGCTCTCCATACGAACCTCGTGAACAACACTCTCAAACTGTCCTTCCGCACTGCCGCCCACACGGTGAGTGGGTGAATCCGCTGTAAGCAACTCCGGATATGCCGTTTCAATTTCCGTAAGCTCACGCATAAGCATATCGTACTCATAATCGGAAATTTCATTAGTATTTTCCACATAATATTTGTGTATGTGATAGTTGAGAATATCTCTTAATTCTGCGGCTCTTACAGCACACTTTTCAAAATCCATTTTTATCCCTCCGATACATTCTTGTATTAGTATACCATTCTTAATTCCACTTTTCAAGCAAAGAGCTTTTTTTAACAAAAATCCTTGCTTAATTTTATTTTCTATGGTATAATTTTTGATTGAAATTTGCTATCGGATGTGATTAAATGGATAAAAATACAAATGTTATTGACCTTGAATTATACATAATCCGCCACGGACAGACTTTTGGCAATTTAGGGCAGAAAATGGAAGGCTTTTCAGAGCTTGATTATTACGATGTTCCCCTTACTCCCAAAGGTCAGCGTATGGCAGAACTTCTGGGTGAAAGATTTAAAAATTATCCTTTTGATGCGGTATATTCAAGCGGTTTAAGAAGAGCCATGACAACAGCTACGGAAATAACAAAAAGACAGCCCGAAAACGGTTTTCACAATCTGATAATCCATCCCCTGCTGTCAGAAAACGGCGGTAAAGAAGATGAATATCCCGGTCTTTCTTTTGAACAGATAAAAGAACGCTATCCTCATGCTGTCCTTGCTGACGGCTACAGCAAAAATGACAGAATGATAAGTTTTACATCAGGCTGGAATGATGCACAACAGCTTGAAAGAGCTAAAAAGGTTATATCTTATATAAAAGAGCGTCACGGCAACGGACAAAAAGTTGCAATAACTGCCCATGCCGCATTCAACACATTCCTTTGCCACGCTTTGATGGGACTTGACCCCGAAGCTGTTACATTTGACCCTCATTTTCTCAACACGGGTGTTACAAAATTTTATCTGTTCAAAGAGGGTACAGGCAGATACGGTATTGATGTTGTTTTGGGGTATCTTAATGACCTTTCACATCTTTACAACGAATTCCCCGAATACAGCCTTGACCCCTGCTTCTTCTGATTAACAAACAACACAGTCAGACGTATAATGTAATGATGCACTATGCATTAATACATTAAAAGGAGATGAAACCATTGGAAATTTATCTTGACAACAGTGCAACCACCAAGGTATGCCGTGAAGCGGCAGAAGCCATGACGGATATGCTCACAAACAATTACGGTAATCCGTCCTCTCTGCACCGCAAGGGTGTTGAAGCATCAATGGCTCTTGAAAAAGCAAGAGGACATATTGCAAATGTGCTGTCTTGTTCAAAAGATGAAATATATTTTACAACAAGCGGAACAACGGCAAACAATACAGCAATTTTCGGTGCCGTAAATGCAAACAGGCGTAAAGGCAACAGAATTATTACAACATCACTTGAACATCCCAGTGTAAACGAGGCTATGAAGCGTCTTGAACAGCAAGGATATGAAATTATAAGGCTGAAACCCGATTCAAAGGGAACATTCTCACCCGCACAACTGATGAACGCAATCAATCAGAATACGGTACTTATCAGCATTATGGCAGTTAATAATGAAATCGGTACAATCAATCCCATTAATCAACTCAGAACTGCCGTTAAAAGAGCAAATTCACAGGCACTTATCCATGTTGACGCAGTACAGGCATTCGGCAAGATTCATCTTAACCCGGCAAAATCGGGAATTGACCTTATGACAGTCAGCTCACATAAGATTCACGGACCTAAAGGAGCCGGTGCAATTTATGTAAGAAAAGGCATAAACATGACACCTCACATCGTAGGCGGAGGACAGGAAAAAGGTCTGTTTTCGGGTACGGAAGCCATGCCCGCAATAGTCGGCTTCGGTGAAGCGGCAAAACATCTTCCCGATATAGGAAAAGAATACGAAATTGTAAAACGCATCCGTGACAGCTTTATTAAGGATGTTACCCAAATCGGCGGTGTGCATATAAATTCTTCGCCCGATTCCCTGCCCTACATTATCAATATGTCCGTTTTGGGTGTGCCCTCACAGACTATGGTAAATGCACTTTCGGAAAAAGGCATTTATGTTTCGGCAGGTTCAGCCTGTAAAAAAGGTCACAGGAGCGAAGTGCTTACGGCAATAGGTCTTGAACCTAAATTTATTGATTCCGCAATAAGACTCAGCCTTTCAAGATACACCACAGCTGAGGATATGGCACAGGTTACACAAGCTATTGACAGCATTGTTAAACGAATCAGACGATAAAATTTATTTTTGGAGACAGAAAATGAAAGAAATTATACTTTTGAAAGACGGTGAACTTGCATTAAAAGGCTTAAACCGTCGCACATTCGAGGATATACTTATTAAAAACATCAGAACAAGGCTCCGCCATTCGGTTGGTGAGTTCAAGTTTATAAGGTCACAGTCCACAACCGTTATTGAGCCTGTTGAGGAATCGGTTGATTTTGACAAAGCTGTTGACATTATTCAGCATATTTTCGGCGTTGTAGGCATTTCAAGAGCCGCACAATGCGAAAAAGATATTAATGTTATCAGACAAACTGCACTTGAATATTTAGGTGATGACCTTGCATTTGCAAGAACATTCAAAGTGGAAGCAAAGCGTTCAGACAAAAAGTTTCCCATGACATCACCCGAAATCTGTCACGAGGTCGGCGGTTTTCTGCTTTCAAAATTTCATCACTTGAAAGTTGACGTACACAACCCCGATATTAAAGTTACTGTTGAAATAAGAGATAACTACGCATTTATTCACGGAAATCAGCTTAAAGGTGCAGGCGGTATGCCCACGGGCTCAGGCGGTAATGCCTGCGTGCTTATTTCCGGAGGTATTGACAGTCCCGTTGCCGCATGGATGATGGCAAAAAGAGGATTAAAGCTTACGGCGGTACATTTTGCATCACCTCCATACACCTCACAGCGAGCAGAAATGAAAGTTCACGAGCTGCTTAAAAAAGTGGCAAAATACAGCGGCAGAATTGACCTTTATACGGTACATTTTACTGAATTACAGGAACGAATCCGCGACAATGCACCCGAAGATATGTTCACAATTACAATGCGTAGACTTATGATGAAAATAGCCTCACAAATCGCAGAAAACCATGATTGTAACGCTCTTATCACAGGTGAAAGCGTAGGTCAGGTTGCATCACAGACAATGTGGGCATTGAGATGTACGGATGATGCGGCACAGTTACCTGTTTTCAGACCTTGTATCGGTATGGATAAAAATGAAATTATTGAAATTTCAAGAAAAATTGATACATTTGATATTTCAATAGAGCCTTACGAGGATTGTTGTACGGTATTTACTCCCAAACATCCGAAAACAAAGCCCACCGTCGAAATGGCACGACAGGCTGAGGCTGCTGCATGGGACGATGAGCTTATAAAAACTGCTGTTGAATCTGCTGTTCATACTGCAATATTTTAGCTTTTGCACATTGACAGGGCACTGATTGCAATAAGAACAAAAGCGATAACGGCAATACTCTTTTTAATGCAGTTGCAAATTTTAATCATTTTGCAAGCTTTCACCGCAAAACAGACACTCTTTGTTATACCCATAAAATGACCTCCGTTTCTTTTATCTTACGCAGGTATTATTTGAAATAAATTGTAATTAATACGGAAAGGAAATAAAAAAAGTGTCATTCAAGTATGAATTACATTGTCACACAAAAGAAGTGAGTCGTTGTGCAGGCACTCCTGCGGCTGAATGTGTAAAACTTTACAAAGAAGCAGGTTACGACGGAATTGTTATAACAGACCATTTTTCACCTATGACATTCACACCGTCAACCGTAATGCGACCCCACAAAGCGATAGACTTTTACACAAAAGGCTATAAAGCAGCATTGAAAGCGGCAGGTGATGACTTTACTGTTCTGTTGGGTATGGAATTAAGATATTATGCAACAGCCAACGATTATCTTGTATACGGAGTGACAGAGGATTTCCTTAAATCAAACGGCAATCTTATGGCGATGTATCCAAAAAGATTTTACCGTCTTGCAAAGAAAAACAATCTTATTGTAGTTCAGGCTCATCCGTTCAGAGATTGGATGATAAGAACAAATCCTAAATATCTTGACGGTGCAGAAGTTTTTAACGGCAAAGGCACGAAAGAAGCAAACGAAAATACGGAAAAATGGGTAAAAGAAACAGGTATGAAAATCCGCACCGGCGGCAGTGATTTTCACAGACCGAAAAACCTTGCAAAAGGCGGAATTATAACCCAAACTCCAATTAAAACAAATGAAGATTTGATAAAAATTCTTATAAGCGGTGAATATGAGTTGATACAGAATTATTAACTCAGACCGTAAGATAATACAATTTATCAATAATAAAAGGTATCAGTCACAAAAAAAACTGATACCTTTATTTGTTATTATTCGTGATACATATCCATTATTTTATCTATCGCCTTTGAAACATCACGGTACTCTGCAAGAATTTTATGGTAATACTCTCTACCGCTGTCTTCAAGATGATAGTATCTTCTCTTTCTTCTTACGCCCACAATTGTTTCATAATCCGTAATATATCCTGCCTCAACAAGACGATACAAAACAAGATAAAGTGCCGCCTCGCCCATAGTGTATACGCCTTCACTTTTGTCTTTGAACGCTCTTGTAATCTGATAGCCATACAAGTCCCCATCCTGTAAAAGATGAAGAATAAGCATTTCAGCGGTACCTCTTTTAAAATTATCTTTTTGCTGGCTCATTCAATCACCATCCTTTTTATTTAAACTAAAAATCTTAACAAATCTATTCTTTACAAATACAAAAGCACACATACAGTCTGATAACAAACCATAACAAATGCCGCTATCATAGGAATCGTCAACAAATAAGTTTTGTACAAAGCCTTGTATGAAACTTTTGCGGAATAAGGATGAATCTGCCCGTATATATTTCTGCCCTGATTGATTAAAGGCGATTTATACATTGGTTTATCCTTAAATTTTTTTACAATAAAATATGCAATTATCGCACCGGCAATCATAAACACATAAAACATGATATCACAAAGCATATATTGCCATGAATCAATGCCGTATAATTCGTAAATTATGTTAACCGTTACAGAAAATGCGTTATTCATAAAATGAATTATAACACCCGTCCACACAGACTGAGTAATTATTACTGCGTAACCTATAACCACACCTGCAATAAATGCAAAAGGTATCTGAACAAGATTACAGTGCATAAGACCGAAAATCAACGCCGAGCATATTATTGCGAACCAATCACCGTATCTACGCAACGGCTGCATTATTATACCTCTTAATGCCAATTCTTCAATCAGAGCAGGTACCACCGCCGTAGCCAGATAAAACATAAATATTCCCGTAGGTGTGGTGGGTATTTCCGTGGCTATGGAATATTCAAGTTGCATACCGAAGAACATTTCAAAAAACACAGTAAAATATGAATTTATCACATTACCTGCCAAGCATACACCGAAACCTGCAACTGCAATCAAGGGTAAATATTTTGCATTTTGAGGCTTATCCATGGGAATTGCACCTATAAGCCCCTTTTTATAAAATATATAACCCAACAGGAAAAAAGGTCCGCCTACCACAAATACCGAATACAGCATTTCAAAAATAAATTCAAATTCAGAGGTTGAGACAGCTCGGCTGAAATTCTCGAAAGTCTGACCGCCTATTGCCTCAACGGCGTTATAAATAAGTGTGTACAATCCCGAATAAACAGTTGAAAACACTATAAACAGCAATACTGCACCGCCTGCAAGCATACTCAATTTTTTAAGTCTGCTTTTTTCCCTGTTCCACACGTCATGGGGAATAAATTTCGGCATATTGTAAGGCATATAACCGTATAAACCGTTTCCTGAATTATTTATATTTTGCGTTTCAAAGCCGTTTTGATTAAAATCCATCTTACCACCACCTTTATCACAGCGTTTTTATTTGATGCATATGGGGACAAAACACCCACATATGCAAAATATTATAATTCTGAAAGTATTGAATGTAATGCGTTTGATGCTGCGGCAAATGCTTCCTCATTTGATGCATAACTGTAATTATCTTTGAGTACGTCTGCCGTACCGCCCTCTTGTTCCAGATCTTTAAGTCCGTCAAACACCATAAGATGAGGTTCAAGAGTAAGAAATCTTTTGCCCTCTTTCTGCTTGAATCGTTTAAGCAATTCGGGGATACAGCCGTCACCGCAACCGCAAGGCACAACAAATCCGTCAGTCTTTCTTGCATCTTTGATGTGCAGATATTCAATGTAATCTTTAAGCATTTCATAAGCGGGAAGAATATCAACACCGCACTGAATAAAGTTTGCAGGGTCAAAAACACCCTTTATTTTACCTTTGAGAGTTTTGAGGATATCAAGGCATCTTTCCGCATTGTCACCGTAAATGCCTTTTTCATTCTCATGGCAACACCATATATCGCTTTTAAGTGAATAATCACAGAACTTTAAAAGTCTTTCCATAACTTCGTCACGGTACTGAGCAAAAGCGTCCCCCTCAAAGTAGAATGAGAACATTCGGATATTCTTAGCACCTAAAATACAAGCATTTTCGACAGTTCTTTTGAATTTTTCAAAATGAGGCTCAAAATCATCTGTAATTTTGATTTTACCGAAAGGTGAACCGATTGCCGATATACCGATACCGTTATCGTCAAGGATTTTACTCAATTCCTTTGCCATTTCGGGAGTATAATCGGAAATATTTACACCGTTGATACCTCTGGGCTCAATATGAGTAAGCCCGTTGTCTTTTAACGCCTTTATCTGTTCTTCTATTGTTTTTCCGCCCTCGTCTGCAAATGCGGAAAGTAAGAATTCTGCCATAATCAGCCTCCGAGAATCTCTTTATACATCTTGATATATTCACTTGCTGAACGGCTCCAGCTAAGGTCACATTCCATAGCTCTCTTAACAAGAATTGACCAGCCTTCTTTATCCTTAAAGCCTTCAACGGCTCTGTTCATTGTGTGAAGCATATCGTGGGCGTTATAGCTTGCAAAAGTAAAGCCGTTACCTTCACCTAATCCGCTGTCCTGAATAGAATCTTTAAGTCCGCCTGTTTCCCTTACAATCGGAATAGAGCCGTATCTTAAAGCTATCATCTGTGAAAGACCGCAAGGCTCACTCTTTGAGGGCATAAGGAAGATATCCGAACCTGCATAAATCTTGTTTGCAAGATCTGCAAAGAAGCCCAGCTTAAGACCTACTCTGTCGGGATATTTCTCTGCAAGATATGAGAAAAAGCTCTCATACTGCCACTCACCCGAACCGAGAACAACAATCTGTGCGTTTGTGGTATTGATAAATTCTTCAAGCACTGCTTTTACAAGGTCAAAGCCTTTGTGACCAACAAGTCTTGAAACCATAGCAACAATAGGAGCATCCTCATCCTGCGGAAGATTAAAATACTTCTGAAGCTCAGCTTTGTTCTTTTTCTTGTTTTCGGGTTTTTCGGCATTAAAGTGTGCCCATATGTCCTTATCGGTTTCGGGATTGTACATATCATAGCCGATACCGTTAAGAATACCCTGTAACTTCCATGAACGCTGTGCAAGAATGGGGTCAAGACCGTGAGAATACCAAGGGTCAAGAATCTCATTTGCATAGGTGGGGCTTACTGTTGTAACTTTGTTTGCCGTTTCGATTGCACCTTTCATAAGATTTACGCATCCGTCGTATTCAAGGATATGAGCAGAATCTTCGTTAGCACCTACAACCTCCTGCACAAGCTCCATACCATACTTACCCTGATACTGAATATTATGAATAGTGAAAACAGTTTTGATATTTTCGTAACCGGGCTGTGTTGCATACATTGTGCTGTAATAGTAAGGTACAAGTGCCGTTTGCCAGTCGTTACAATGGATAATGTCGGGCTTAAAATCAATTACGGGAATAATCTCAAGAATTGCTCTTGAAAGGAATGCAAATCTCTCAGCATCATCATAATGTCCGTAAATTGAATCACGCTTGAAATAGTATTCGTTATCAATAAAATAATATATAACGCCGTCTTTTCTAAGTTCAAAAACTCCGCAATACTGTCTTCTCCATGCAACGGGAACAACAATATTGGTAAGGAATTTCATCTGCTCTTTGAACTCCTGCTTGATGCCTGAGTAAAGAGGCATTACAACACGGCAACCGATCATTCTCTTTCTCAATGCCTGAGGAAGAGAGCCTGCCACGTCACCAAGACCACCGCTGGCAATAAATGGCTTTGCTTCGCTGACTGCAAATAAAACTTTCATATGTTTATCTCCTTTCATTTTTGCTGTGCAAGAAATTCATCACAAAGTGAGGAATATGCAACAGCACCTTTGGAATTTTTGTCGAAATACATTATGGGCTGACCGAAGCTGGGAGCTTCCGAAAGCCTTACATTTCTCGGAATGGTAGTGGAATACACCTTCCTTGGGAAAAATCTCTTGACCTCGGCAACAACCTGCTGTGTAAGGTTAAGTCTGCCGTCGTACATGGTAAGAAGTACGCCTTCAAGGTCAAGATAAGGGTTATACATTTGCTTTATCTTGCGTGCTGTGGACATAAGCTGTGAAAGACCTTCAAGTGCGTAATACTCGCATTGAATGGGTACTAAAAACGTATCCGAAGCAGTAAGAGCATTAAGCGTTATAAGACCTAACGACGGCGGACAGTCAAGAAATATGTAATCATAGTTTTCCCAAACAGTTGCAAGAGCGTTTTTGAGTATACTCTCCCTGTTTTTCATATCTATAATTTCAAGCTCTGCACCTGCAAGATTCATATTTGCGGGAATCAAATCAATCCCCTCAAATTCCGTACTGATGATAGCTTCTTCCGCTGTTATCTCACCTGTAAGAAGCTCGTATGATGATTTTTTTATCTCTCTTTTGTTTATGCCGTAACCGCTTGTGGAGTTTCCCTGTGGATCAATATCCACAAGCAAAAGCTTTTTACCTTTTGCACCGATTGCTGCGGAGAGATTTACTGCGGTGGTTGTTTTACCAACGCCGCCTTTTTGATTTAATATTGAAACGGTTTTAGCCATATAACTGCACCTATTTTATAAATCTTTTTATATTGGATTGTGTACTGAGAACTATCATTCTTTGACCTTTACTGAAAATATAGTCGGGGGAAGGATTGGAATTTAGCTCCCCTGAATTTTTTCTCACGGCAAGAATATTAATACCGTATTTTGCACGGACATCAAGCTGTGCGATACTTTTTAATTCCCACGAATCGGGAACAAATATCTCATAAATTGCAACATCGTCTGAAATTTCAAAATAATCAACAAGATGATTTGAACTAAATTTAACCGCAACCTTTGATGCCATATCCTTTTCCGGATAAACTATTTCATCTGCACCGTTTTTGAGAAGAAATTTAGCGTGTATATCCCTGCCTGCCTTACTTACGATATATTTTGCACCCAGAGAACGAAGTAAATCCGTAATTTCAAGACTTGACTGAAAATCCTCACCCATACATACAAAGCAAATATCAAAATTCTCAACACCCAGCGAACGGAGCACTTCCTCTTTTGTGCAATCACCAATCTGAGCGTAAGTAACTGTATTCATCATAGACTGTACGGATTCTTCATCACGGTCAACAACCATAACCTCGTCGCCAAGCTCAACAAATTTTTGGGCAAGATGCCTGCCGAATCTGCCAAGCCCTATAATAAGAACATTTTTCATAAAATCAACCTACTGTAATTTTTTCCGTGGGATAAATAATTTTAGACTCCGTTTTCCGCTGAGCAAATACCATGGCAAAAGACATACTGCCTACTCTGCCGCAGAACATCAGCAAAGTAAGTATCATCTGTCCTGCTGTATTCACCGACCCCATTACACCTACGGAAAGTCCTACCGTACCTACAGCGGAGGCGGTTTCAAAAAGAACTGCGGGGAGTGTAAGAGTGGGATTGGATGCACATATAATCAGCGTTGAAATAAACATGAAGGAAAGATAAATCATAACAACGGTCAGCGATTTGCGAATAACCTCGCTGTCGAGCTTTCTGCCGAATGCGTTTACATTTTTAGAATTGCGTACAGTTGCCCATGCAGTAAGAATAATAACTGCAAATGTTGTGGTTTTAAGTCCGCCTGCAGTAGAGCCGGGACTGCCGCCGATAAGCATAAAGAGAATGTGCCACAGGTATGTGCCCGGTGTTGATTTTGATAGTTCAACGGAATTGAATCCTGCAGTTCTTGCCGATGCGGATGTAAACAACGAGTTAATTAATTTATCAAAAAAGCTCATACCTGCAAGTGTTGCATCATATTCAAGAGCAAAAGTCAGAATTGCTCCCGAAACGAGTAATATTACACTTGTGGCAAACACGATTTTTGTATGAAGCGAATATTTTTTAAAGTCAAGCTTATTTTTGCACACATCCGCCCACACGACAAAACCGAGACCGCCTATTACAATAAGGGTAGACAATGTAATAAGAACTATCGGGTCGGATTTAAAATGAGTCATGGAGCTGTAAGGCTCAAGTGCCCCCATAAGGTCAAAACCGGCGTTGCAAAAGGATGAAACGGAGTGAAAAACTCCGTAATATATGCCTTTTTTTATACCGAATACACAGGAAAACCGCCATGCAAGAATTACTGCTCCGGCAGATTCAAAAATCAGTGTACCGATAACGGCTTTTTTTACAAGCCCCATAAGACCGCCGATATTAAGAGAATTTGTGCTTTCTTTAAGCAAGCCTCTTTCCCTCAGACCGATTTTTCTGTCAATAAGCAAGGAAAACATGGTTATAAAAAGCATATATCCCAAGCCACCGACCTGTATAAGACAAAGAATTACAATCTGCCCGAAAAGAGACCAATGTGTAAAAGTATCATAAACAATAAGACCCGTTACGCAGGATGCGGAGGTTGCGGTAGTAAGTGCGTCTGTAAATGAAGTCCAATCACCTGATTTTGAGGATACAGGCAACATAAGAAGAAATGTACCCATTACCGCAAAAAGCAAATACCCTGCCGCAACAACTCTTGTAAAAGATGCAGACAGAAAAATCTTTTTTATTTTTTTAAACATATTCTGTTTGTTATTCATATCCGATAAGAGATTTTACTCTCCTTGCTTCTGCCTTTACATTCTCAAATGCCGGACCTCCCAATGATGTGCGGTTTACCGTGCATCTGTCAAGGTCAACAGCCGTATATACACCCTCGTCAAACATATCGGAGAACTTTTTGTATTCATCAAGAGGTAATTCCTCAAGAGTTGTATTTTTTTCAATACAAAGTGCAACAAGTCCGCCTGTGATTTTATAAGCGTCACGGAAAGGCATACCTTTTGATACAAGATAGTCGGCACAGTCGGTTGCATTGATAAATCCGCCTGCCGCAGCTTTTCTCATGCTGTCGGCATTTACCGTCATTGTTTCAAGCATGGGTATAAAAGCGGTAAGGCAAGCCTTTACCGTATCAACTGCATCAAAAATACAGTCCTTATCTTCCTGCATATCCTTGTTGTAGGCAAGAGGAATACCTTTCATAACGGTGAGGATAGTCATATTATCACCGAACACTCTGCCCGACTTACCTCTTACAAGCTCAGCTATATCCGGATTCTTCTTCTGCGGCATAATGCTTGAACCTGTTGAAAATGCGTCATCAAGTTCAATAAATTTAAATTCATGGGAACACCAGAGAATAATCTCCTCTGAAAATCTTGAAAGATGAACCGCAATCATTGAAAGACATGATGACAGCTCAATCACAAAATCTCTGTCGGAAACACCGTCAAGAGAATTGTGACAAACATCGGTAAATCCCAAAAGCTCCACCGTTTTATTTCTGTCGGTATTATAAGTTGTACCTGCAAGAGCACAGCAACCAAGTGGTGAACGAGCTGTTCGTTTTTTGCAATCGGCAAGCCTTTCCCTGTCACGAAGGAACATTTCAGCATATGCTAACATATAATGACCGAATGTAACGGGTTGTGCTCTCTGCAAATGAGTATAACCGGGCATTACCGTTGCGGAATATTTCTCGCCCATATCTGCAAGCACGCTTATAATATTGCAAAGAAGCTCATCTATTGCTTCGTTTTCTTTAATAAGATTAAGCCTTATATCAAGAGCAACCTGGTCGTTCCTGCTTCTTGCGGTGTGAAGTCTTTTACCTGCATCACCGATGCGTTTTGTAAGTTCACCCTCTGTAAATGTGTGGATATCCTCGGATGTCATATCAATTTCCAACCTGCCGGAATCAATATCAGCCTCTATCTGACGAAGACCGTTTATAATTTTTTCTGCATCTTCTTGGGAGATAATGCCCTGAATACCCAGCATTGTTGCATGAGCAATACTGCCCTTAATATCTTCCTTGTACATTCTCTTGTCCGTACCGATGGAAGAATTAAAATCATTTGTAATTTTATCCGCCTCTTTTGAAAAGCGTCCTGTCCAGAGTTTCATAATATTGTCCTTCGCTAAAAATTAATACTTTGCAATAATGTCCCTGAGGAATACTACTGCCTTGCCGATATCTGCGGCAGGGTCGTCACCAACCTCACGCTCGATTGTAAGGAAGCCTTTATATCCGATTTCTTCAAGAGCTTTGATATAGTTGGGGAAATCAACGCTGCCCTCACCGAGAGGTACTTCGATAAACGAATCATCCTCAACGATAATACCCTTCTTGATGCCGTAAACAATTTCAGGATCAAGATAAAAGAGCTGTTTACCGTCTTTTGCATGGGTATGTACAATATAATCTTTAAGATTATGAACAGCTTTTACAGGGTCATCACCCGTAACCATAACGAGGTTTGCAGGGTCAAGGTTAACACCGACACCTCTTGAACCGAGTGAATCAAGGAATGTTTTAAGAGTTGCACTTGTTTCGGGACCTGTTTCAATGGCAAAATGAGCATTAAGGCTGTCTGCATACTCAGCAAGCCGGTAGCAAGCCTCCTGCATGATTTTGTAACGGTCGTGAGTGGGGTCTTCGGGTACAACACCGATATGAGTTGTTACGATATCCGTTTCAAGCTCCTTAGCCATTTCAAGGATAGCCTTTGACTTTTCAACTTTCCATACGTTGTTTTCGGGAATTGTGAATCCGCCGCCGCCCAAATCACCGCAAAGAGCAGAGATAACAAGCCCGTTATCCTTTACAAGCTTAAGGAATTCCTTTCTCTTCTCGGGTGAAAGATTTTCGGGAGCCATTTCACCTCTTGACGCATAGACCTGAATACCGTTAGCACCCAGCTTTGCCGCCTTTACAACAGCATCTTTCAAATCACACTTAAACGAATCAATGATTACACCGATAGGAAAATTATACATAGATAAAAACCTCTTTCCAACTATAATTAATCAACTTAAAGTATATACCTAAATGATATTAATGTCAATTAAAATTTGCGGTTTGACACAAACAATTACTTATGTTATATTAAAATTATAGATAAAAAGTATGAGTGTGAAGATATGACAGATTTTTTTCCTGCAAAAGAAATATGCTGTGCGGATTTTGATTCGTTTACGGCGTTTGATATAGAAACAACCGGGCTTGCCAGAAATTCAAATATAATAGAGATTGGTGCTGTTAAAGTCAGAAACGGCATAATTATCGACTCTTTCAATGAGCTGATTTATCCCGAAATGCCGATTCCCTCAAGAATTACATACATTACGGGCATTACTAACGCTATGGTAAGAGGATGCGATACCGTTGAAAAAGTGCTTCCCAGATTTGCTCAATTTGCAGGGGATGACATTCTGTTGGGGCATAATATTGTAAGCTTTGACTGCCCTATCGTTCGCCATTGGGCAAACATACACGGGGTTTTCATAAAAAACGATGTGTTTGACACATTAAGACATCTGCGTTCGAGATGCAAGCCTTTTCCCGGAATGACGAGCAAATCACTTGAAAATCTGTGCGACTATTTTCATATTGATGCTGATATTCACCACAGAGCGTCTGCGGATGCTGAAATCACAGCAAAACTGTATTT
>CAZBVV010000024.1:0-5022 GCA_964495345.1 uncultured Eubacteriales bacterium | reverse complement strand
GAATACATAAGTTAATTTTATATTTCACCGTCTTTCCGGCAAAAATCGTAAAGGCGGTGTTTTTTTAATTCTGTTTCATTTGACAAAATCTGCGGCATATAGTATTATTAATGTGAATATGCAAAAAAAATTAAAAAAGGAGCATTGTGATGCATTATATAATAATGGATCTTGAATGGAACAACTCCTACAACAAAAAACTCAAATGCTTTTTCAACGAAATAATAGAAATCGGTGCTGTAATGGTTAATGAAGAGCTTGAAGTTGTTGATACTTTTTCCGTTCTGATAAGATCTCAGCTTGCAACGAAATTAAGCGGCAGAGTAAAAAATCTTACCCATATTTCAAACGAAGATATGTACGGCGGAATAAGTTTTAAAAAAGCAATTTCCGATTTTTCAAAATGGTTGGGCGATAAGGATTGCATTTTTATGTCATGGGGTAACGGTGACCTCAGAGTTATGCTTGATAACCTTAAATTTTTCTGTGATACGGACTGTATTCCGTTTATTCCCAGATATATGGACCTGCAAAAATACTGCCAGCAAAAGTTACAGCTTTCAAATGCTCAGCAGGTAGGTCTTTCCGCAGCAGCCACTATGTTTGAAATAGATGTAAGCGAGTATTCCACTCACAGAGCACTTGACGATTCACTTTTAAGTCTGCGTTGCTTAAAAAAATCTTTCAACCGTGATGATATTTTTGCTTTAACATCAATCTGCGACGAAACTTTTTATAAAAAACTGCTTTTTAAGGCAAAATACATCACAAATATTAACGATGACAGAATCGACAGAAGCAAAATGGTGTGTTTCTGCGACATCTGTAAAAAACGCATGAGCAAAGTGTCTGATTGGAAATCGGTAAATCAGGCATTCAGGGCATTGTTCTATTGCAAAGAGTGCGACGAATACGCAATGTTTTCAATTCGGTTCAAAAACTGTTTTGATCATATTGACATCCGTTCAAAGAAAAACAAAGTGGAAAACAAAGAAAATTCTGCCGACAGCTCAGATAAAAAGGATACACAATGAAAAAAAAATTCATTATACCTGTACTTGTGCTTGCTGTTATTGCGGTGGGTGCATTTATAGGTTGGCTCATTTATGATGCCTGTAACAGCGAAAGCTCTGTTGAACCTGTTGACCTGAACGCATTGACTAATGAAAATACCGACAATGCGTTTACATTTCTTGCACAGGACAACCCTTTACCCGACAATATTATAGGATACATTATAGACCCCGAAAAGGATTTTGACACTTCTGCTGATGATTTACAGTCATCGGCTGATTCTGTTTTTGAAAAAGTTGATGCAATACTGCCGAATACCGTACTTATAAAGTACACGGATGATAATGTAAAATATCTTGTCACAGCCGCAAAAGAAAAAGGACTTGGCGTAATTTTTTACATTGATGACAATATGCTCAAAGCGGAAAAACTTGCCATTCTGCAAGGCACTTACGGTGTTGATATGTTCTGTGTTGACGACAACATTGACAAAGCCGAGAAATTACGCACCGAACTTAACGAAAAAGGAATATATATCGGTGCGGCAATAAGCGAAACATTAACTCAAAATGCAATAACATCGGTTGAAAATTCTACTCTTGATTTTTATTTCATCAAAATTGAATCCCACGCACAGGATAATGCAGAAGAAATTATAAAAAGCTGGGCAGAGGTTGCATTGTTATCAAAATCAAAGGTATATGCAATTTTAAGAAATGATAATGTTACGGTAAATGACCCTACTGAGATATCAAAACTTGTAAAAGCTGTTTATAATTACGGCGGTTTTTCGGGTTGTATTATGGCTGACCGTGAAAAGTTAAGCACAGACGACAACAGCACAACAACAAAACTGTATTCTTATTACGAATATTTCAACAATTCGGAATATACTGCTCTTACTTTAACAGATTTTGATGTTGCAGAGGATTATTCCGCAGTATCTTTCAGCGGTCACACATCGGATTTGGCTTATCCCGTTCATGTGTGGTGTACAGCCTCATCCTCATGGACATCTGTCACATTAAACGGAGATGAGGGCTCATTTGCCGTTTCAATTCCCCTTGTTTACGGCGAAAACAAAATTGTTATAAAGCACAAAAGCGCCATGTACACATATTACATCGACAAAGTAATTGACGTTATAACATCACAGAGCACAACCGTCACGGAAAATATTGCAACCTTCTCCGTAACGGCGGTAAAAGGTGCTGACGTGTACGCATCCGTTGCAAACACATATACCGTAAAGCTCACTCAGACCGCCGATATTGACAGTAACTACGCCTTATACACAGGCACTTACGAGTTAAGCGAAAATATGAGCCATTTAACGGCGGATTATGTTTCTTACGGTGCTGTATACAACGGACTTACGGATATAATCTTATGCAACGAAAAAAAGGCATTAACGCCATACGACAATCATTCATTGGGTAATGCTGATTTTTGTCTTGTAACAAAGAATTATGCAGAAACAACCTCTACTGCGTCTGCTGATGATTCTTCAGACCCTACCTGCACGCCTCAGCTTGCAGGCTCATACAGTTATGTAACCGATTATACCGTAAAAGATAACAACGTAATCTGCCGTACAAAGCTTGGCATGAAAATTTACATGAGCCAGACAAGGCTGATTCTCGGCGGTTTCGTATTGCCTGAGAACAATATAAATCTTGATTCCGTTTCCACAACCGAAGGAACAACTCTCACATTTACAAGCAGTTACCCTGTTTTTGTAAAACTGTTACAGGAGCCTCAGCAATACTACAAAGGTTATCTTGAACGCATATACAACATTGAAGATTTTACTGCAGAATATATTGATATACTTTTCATGGACACGGCAACCTGTTCCCAATCTGCAGTATTCGACCTTGCTGACAGTCAGATATTCTCAAAATATGAGTGGTATTCCAATTCCGCTGACGGCTTTATAACTTTTAGGCTTTATCTTAAAACAGCAGGCTCATTCAACGGCTATTCATACTCTTACGGCGAAAACGGAGAAATTGTGATTAAATTCAAAAACAATCCGACATCTTTACAGGGTACAGTCGTTATGCTCGACCCCGGTCACGGCGGTTACGGCAGTCCGGGCACTAATTACAACATGAGCATTTATGAAAAAGATATCACCTATTCGGTTGCTCAGACGGTGGCTGATATTCTTACGCAAAACGGTGTTACGGTAATTATGACACGAAGCGGTGACGAGGCAGTTTTCCTATCCGAAAGAGTTGAAATGGTAAGAGAGCTTAATCCGGATTTGTATGTAAGCATACATTGTGACGGCACGGATTCATCCTCCGTTTACGGCACACACACATTCTATTACAAAAGCTATTCAATGCCGCTTGCACAAGCTATTCACAATCAGCTTGTAAAAGCCTACAGAAACTATTATTACACGGACACATCCTCCGCAGAATATACAAATGTTGATAAGGGTGTAAAATTCTTCCCATATATGGTAACAAGAGTGGAAGAATGTCCCTCCGTGCTGGTTGAAATGGGATATATGTCCAACGAAGCTGACGCTCAATTTTTGATAAGCGAAGGCGGACAAAAAGTGCTTGCAACTGCAATAGCACAGGGAATCGTTGACTATATAGTTAATGAATAACACATTACGGATTTTTATTGTTGACATTTTATTTTAACTATGGTAATATAATTTCAATTTGATATTTATTAAAAAGCGTTGACGGCGTGTAAGTAACATTCATTTAATCCGCAAGAGAGTGGTCATCATCGGCTGTAAGTGACCTCGTGATATGAGAATTGTGAATTTCAGCGTCTGAGCTGTCTGCGAAAGCATAGGGTGATGGGAATAATACAAACCTGTTTTTTACAGGCTGATTTCCGTCAATTCTTTGTTAAAATACTCGCAAATCCGTCAGGATTTGCTGCGTTTTGTGCCTTGACTTGCCAAAAATCCGCACTGTAAAAAATCTTCGACCTTAAAACGAGAGATTTTTATTAGATTTTTGGTTTTGAGGATGCAGGAAGGCTGTCGCCTTTCAAATCCGAAATGCCGAAAAGACTTAAAAATAACCGTTTTAAGGCAGGTTCGGATTATTCCCATCACCCTAAGATTAAGCAGAATGTACTCGCTGCATTAAAGCGATAAGAGTGAGGAAAAGTAATTTTCCTAATTCGGGTGGTACCACGGTTATTTTCCGTCCCGTTATTTTCGGGGCGGATTTTTATTTAGGTAAGAAGTAATAGTGAAAAAGTGAGGAAAAGGCTCTGCCTTTTGATTCATTTTTATATAGTAAAGTACATTACTGAAAGGACGATATATATGAACGAGAACACAACCAAGCTTTTAGCATTGTTTGAAGAAAGCCTTGCAAAAGCAGATTCTTCCGAGAGCCTTGAACAGCTCCGTGTTGAATTCTTAGGCAAAAAAGGTCATATTGCGGCACTTATGAGTCAGCTCAAAAGTGTACCCAATGAGGAGAAAAAGGCATTCGGACAGGCAGTAAACGAAGTAAAACAAGAAATTGAAAAAAAGCTTGCCCAAGCTCATGCCGACATTGTAAAAAAAGAAGAACAGAAGCTTATTGACTGTGCTGAAGACTATGATGTAACACTCCCCATGGATATTGATATGGGTTCATACCATCCCATTACCGTTATTCAGCGTGAGGTTGAAGAAATTTTCCGTACAATGGGCTTTACCATTGAAGATTTTTCAGAAATTACAGACGATTTCAATTGCTTTGAGGCACTTAATATCCCCAAGCATCATCCCGCAAGAGATATGCAGGATACATATTATCTTTCAAGCGGTCAGCTCCTTAAAACTCATACATCAGCCGCACAGAATTCCATTATGAAAAAATACGGCGCTCCCCTGCGTGCTGTTTTCCCCGGCAGATGTTTCCGTAACGAATCAACAGATGCTTGCCACGAAAACACCTTTTTCCAGATGGAAGGCATTATGATTGACGAGGATATTTCAATCTCCAATCTTATTTATTTTATGAAAACAATGCTTTC
>CAZBVV010000023.1:0-22046 GCA_964495345.1 uncultured Eubacteriales bacterium | reverse complement strand
AAGTTTTACATTTAAATGATGCCGCCCAGGTATATTGTGCCGTAATAGCCATCGCTAAGAACAGAAAAGCTACCAAAAATCTTTCTGACAAAAACATAAAAAAATGAGCCGCAATCAGTTTAAAATGCACCCCGGAAGTTAGACACTTTTGGGGTGCATATCGCTATTTTTACAAATTCAATAAATTTTTTTTCTAAAAATGCAAGTATTTAGATTTTAATTTCCGGTCTGGACAAGATACCTACCGTTTTCAATCTGTATTCATAAGTCCACTGCTCCCATCTTGTACGCCAAGCGTCCGGTCCGTGCCATGAACGACGGGCATCTGCACCGTGTACTGCACCAAAAGCATTAAAGCGGTGAGTATACAGTTTTATATCAACATTATGAATACCCTTTGAAAGACCTTTTACAAGAAGCGTATTGGGTGAATATACGATATTACCCTTATCCTCACCGTCGACATAAACCTTAACAAGTGCACCTCTGTACTGTGGTATCATTATCTGAATTTCACCGTTGGGAGCTTCAACATCACCGATATGATATGTAATATTGCCGCCGTAGAAAGGCAATCCCTGATTTACGATATCACCAAATACAAGTGTATCACTCTTTTTACAGATAACGGATTGTGCCCCTACCGTTCTTACGCCGAAATCACCTAAAAGATAGCACCACTCTGTATTAGTATGATTACCCAACGGAAGCTTCACGGTAAGAATATTCATTCCTGCTTTTATGGGCGGCAAAGCAACTGTCTTTATAGATTTATCAACATACCAGCCTGTTACAGCATTATCAACAGCGTTACCGTTAAGAGTGATTTCTGCAGTTTCGGCATCCTCAAGAGCGAGAGATGTACCATCAATGTCAATTTCTGAATTAATTGTAAATTTAAGAGTAATTGAATGTTCGGGAATTTCGGGAGGAATTACCCAAGGCTGTGCAACCGAACCGCCTCTTTCGGGCAAGCCTACCATATCTCTTGCGATATTATCCGCACGGAGGATTTCCTCTTTGGGAAGATACTCGCCATCATCCGTTTTAAACTCACACATATCAAGAAGCAAAACATTCTGTTCGTCAAGAGTGTAATTTACGCAAGTATCAAAAACGACTTTTGTTTCGGGTTCGGATTGACAAGCACAGGATACAATATCATTTTTACCGTTTTCAATTTTAAGAAGAAGACTGTCATAATCAAACATTTCTTTAAGAACGACTGTGTTTCCGCCTGTGTATTCAACCTCTGCAGGATATGTTTCACCTGTTATCGTGTCATAAACAGTAACCTTATTTTCACCCTTGAGTGTTATTCTCAGATCCTTGCTCTGGAATATATCCTTATTATAAGGCTCACATGTATGGGCAACAAAGAGCCATTTGCAATCGTTATCCTGACGCATCTGATACATATATCCGTCGGTAAGACTGCCGTTATCGTAGCGGAGAGTTACAGTTCTGTTTTCTTCAAGTGCAGTAAGAAGCTTCGCTCTGTCAAAGGTAATAACCGTGCTGTCGTTATAAAGTTTTTTACCTCTTTCGGATGGAACAGCATTTTCATAAGACGGTGCATCACCCATAAATATGAGCTTACCGCCGTCTTTACGGAACTGTTCAAGCCTTTCAAGAGTAGAAGAACGGAGAGTTTCGCAATCGGGAACAATAATTGCATCATACTCCATAACACCCACTTTAAGAGGATTTGAGCCTTTTTCACACTGAATGGGAAGCAGAGATTCGCTTATAAAGTTAAAGTCGATACTGCCGTTGAGAAGCCAGCTTGTTACATTCTGAAACTTTTCATCCATAGTTTCACGGATAAGGTCGGACTTATCATTAGGTCCCCAATGAAGCCAATAGCTTTCAACAGGGTGAATAACACCTACTTTAACAACAGGTTTACCTCTTGTCAACGCAGTATTAACTCTTGCAAAATGATCCTCTATGTAAGAATACTCGCCGTACCAAGGGGACTGATAATGAATTGAAGCAGGATAGTCACGCTTTGCCTCACCTGCCATTGAAACCCATGAAAGATGCGGAACTCTGATTGTTACGCCAAGAGCCGCCTGCCAGTCACCGTGAAGCTTATGACCTCTGAAATCAAAATCCCATCCCGTTACGCCGTAAAGCTCGGAAAGAACACCCTCACAACCAAACTGATGACAAGCGGACTGAGCCTGTTTTGCAGTTGTAAACTCATGGCTGTTGCAAAGCATATCAATACCCGGCAAATCAAAGCCTCTGTAAGACCTCATCGCTTCACCGAGAGCCGCAGTCTGACTCTTCAATGTAGGTTCTTCCATCATGTGTCCCGTAAGGGCAAGTCCGTTCTCTCTGCACCAACTGCCGCAGGTATCAGCAAAAGCCTGGGCAAAACGCTCTGCTATATGGTCGTGATAATGGTAGCGGTGAACACTTACTTTACCATTGGGTAAATCCCAGAAAAGCTCGGGAATATGATCTAATATATCATCACCGTACATAGCCTTGTATGTTTCGGGAATGTCATCTGTCCAGGGAAGTGTTACGTCGTCCGTATCGGTGGAATTTTTGAAAGTACGCTTGTGTGAAAACTGAGGTTCATCGGTAAAAATGGCAGGAACAGTTTCGCCGAATTCTTCACTTACAGTTGCCTTATACCGTTCATGTGTAACCTCTATAAATTTTTCGATTGCCTTTTTATTAAGGGTATCAGCATAAGCCTGATTGTTATACCAGCTTGAATCGGAGTTAATTTCAACATATGCGTACCACTTTCTGCCTTGTGCCGTATCATCTTTATTGATTCTTTTATAAGACTCAAGATATCCGTTCTCATCAAGCACAACGTCATATACGGCAAGAAGAGTACCCTCACCGTTTCTGCCGCCGTGGGATGCGGAATCACCGTCTACTTTTATTTCGGCACTCTCATCATAGGATTTACAGGTAAAAAGCAGGTATCTTGCTCTGTACTCGGGATTTTTTGTAACATATCCGCCTGCCGCACCTGAGGGCCATCTGTCCTCATCGTAAAGCCAAGCAAGCATATTTTCTTTTTTTGCTTTTTCAACACAGCATTTTACAATATCCATGTATTCATCAGACAGGTACTCTGTTGCCATACCTGTTCTTACGTGCATATGAAAGCCGCCCAGTCCCATCTCTTTGAACACGTCTATCTGACGGCAAAGCTCGTCTTTTTCGAGCTTGCAGTTCCATGCCCAGAAAGGTGTGCCTCTGTATTCACTTGTGGGATTTTTAAAAAGTTCTGCTGAAAGAGTTTTTTCTGTATTCTTTTTATAAAGCATAAACGAATCCTCCTTTAGAATCCGAAATTATTTTCTTTTCTGATATTTTCCATAATTGAGCATACATCCAAAGAGATTTGTTTGCAGTAACTGTAATAATCAAGATTTTTGCCTTTTGCAAAATTTATAAATGCCTCAATTTCCTTTGACATAACCAAGTTTTCGTCAACGGTGGGATAAAGCTCTTTAATCTCACCGCTGTTATAATATCGGTTCACACCTGTAAGTTTTGATACGGATTTTACGGTGATTGCACCGTCTTCACCCAAAATCTTACTCGGAACAAATCCGTTTGCAACCTTTGAATATGTAACCGTTACTGTTTTATCAGGATAAGCAAAAATCAAAGTACCCGTACAATCTGCACCCGATTCGAGAAAATCTGAATGTGAAAGCACTTTATCGGGTTTTCCGAAAAGCTCAAGGGCAAAATACACACAGTAAACGCCCAGATCCATCAAAGCTCCCGTACAAAGCTCGGGATTAAAAATATTGGGCATCTCTCCCCTTTTGTATGCGGGATATTTTGACGACAGCTGTGAAAAATCAATCTGTGCCGTTTTGACATCTCCGATTTTTTTTATTTCATCAAGGATTATTTTAAGACCGTCGGAGTGCATTGATTTCATAGCTTCAAGAAAAATCAGATTTTTGCTTTTTGCTATACCGTAAAGTTCTTCAAGCTGTTCACTTGTGACAGTTGCAGGCTTTTCGCATATTACGTGTTTGCCGCTTTCAAGACACTTTTTTGCCTGTTCAAAATGTGCATAATTAGGGCTTGCGACATATACGCCCTCAATATTTTCATTTGCAAGCATTTCGTCAAGTGAGTCGTAATAAAATTTCACATTGTGTTCGGATGCAAATTTTTCCGCTTTCGCTTTATCTCTTGAATAAACTGCATAAATCTGAGCTTCGGGAACGTATGCACTCGATTTTATAAAGCTGTCGGTTATCCATGACGTACCGATTGTTGCGATTTTCATTTTTTGCCTCTTTTCATTTTCTGTTTAGTCAAACTATAACACATAAAAATATATTTTAAAATAGTTTTTTGAGAAAAAAGTAAAAAACAGTAGACTTTTTTTAAGCTTTTTTGTATACTTATGATGAAATGATGTGATAAATTATGAAAGTCAGACTTTATGACGAAAAAGACAAAAAACATTTTAAAAAAATTTGTTTGGTGACGGCAGGCAAAGATAATTCCGATGATAACGAGGCAAAATTTATTACTGCACTCTACTGTGATTACTATACGGAAAACGAACCCGATAACTGCTTTGCACTTACAGACGATAATGACAATGCAGTAGGATATATAATCTGTAGTGCAAACTATGAATTTTATAAAAAGAACTTTACAAAAACGCTGAAATACATAAAAACTTTAGGTTTCGGACATTATCTATTTGCATTGGGTGAAATTATCGGTCACGGATTATATAAAAAGAACTTCCCTGCTCATTTACACATTGATATTCTCCCCGAATATCAACATTCGGGTGGCGGTACAATGCTTATGAATGAATTAAAAATTCATCTTAAAGCAAAAGGTATAAATTCCGTTCATCTTATGGTCAACGCTGAAAACAAAAATGCGGTAAAATTTTATAAAAAGAACGGTTTTTGCATACATTCGGATTTCAAAAAATTTTATGTTATGACTTGCGATTTCTGAGGTACTCAAATGACGAACATCAACATAATTCTTATCCTGCTTTTTGCGTCACTCGGTACTTCATATACATGGGGTATGAGGGGAACGATTCTCGGCGGCGAAAAAGGAGCTATGTTGCCCGGTGCTTTTTTGGGATTTACGCTTGCATATTTTTCACAAAGTGAATTTCTTGCATCAAATGCTTGGATGTTAGCAGGTGTAGGTGCGGCGGCGATGTCCTTAGGCGGAAATATGACCTACGGCGAAACACTGCATCTGTCCATGGCAACTCCCCCACCCAACGTAAGAAAAGGGCTTACGGGCGTTTTTATAAAAGGTATTATCTGGTTTGGTATTTTCGGCGGTTTTGTATCCTTTTTCATCTCAGTAACAAGCGGATTTTATTCGATGGCTGAAACAGTAAGATTTTTTATTTTACTTCCATTTTCGGCAATTTGTTTTTTCTTTATTTTAAATAAACCTTACAATAAAGAAAAAGGTATTTTTCCACGTGTATATTTCTCAATTGCACGGCGTGAGACCTGGGGCGGTCTGTTGGGGATACTTATTCATATTATTGTATTTTCCGCTGTACATAAGGATTCTTCCACTATTGTAATGACGCTTGGCTCGGCACTTTCGGGCGGTGTAGGTTGGGTAATCGGGCAGATACTCCAGATGTACACAAAAAATCCCACAAAAAAGGGAAAATTGCTTTTTGTAAAAGCTAAAGACAAAAATCTGCTTGACGCATGGAAGATAATGGAATGTGTGCTTGGAGCTATAGGCGGTCTCGGTTGTATACTTACATTTTTTCTGAGCCGTAATCTGTTTGCAGACAAATTCACTAAACTTGACATATCGGGAGCAGATTCTTTTATTTCCGATAAAACTGCATACATTCTGCTTTGTGTTTATGCGGCAATAATACTTATTGATTCAATGCAGCACTTTGTAAAGCCAAGTGATACAAAGCTATACAAAATCTACGATATGCTTTGCGAAGAATCAATAATTGCAATTTACGGCATAATTCCCATAACCATGTGCTGTTTCGGTGCTTATCAGGTAGCATCAATGACGTCTTATACAGTATTGATGAATGTCTTATGCCGTAAAATGATAGATAAATTCGTAAAAAACGGTCAAGGCTCAATAAGAAATAAACTCGGTCTGCTTTGTCCGACAGTTTTACTCATCGTTTTGCAGTTGATAACAAATAAGCCGTTTAAAGTTACGGGCATGATGTTTATGTACACCTTTGCCTACGAGATTGTATATTACGGATTCATAAAAACTTTTCCTGAAGATTCAATGGCAAAATGCCACAACAAAGCAGTACACGGATATTTTATTTTCTGCTGTATTGTAATGTGTTTACTTATGATAATAATTTAACGGAGTGATATAAAATGCTTGAAAAAATCAAATTCTTTATTATTGACATGGACGGAACATTTTATCTCGGAGATAAAATGATTCCCGGTGCATCTGATTTTACCGATTGTTTAAAGGATAAAGGCAAGGACTTCTTCTTCTTTACGAACAATTCATCTCACGATGCCGAAGAATGCCTTGTAAAGCTTAAAAAAATCGGTTATCCCGTACCCGACAACAAGGTTATAATTTCTTCACACGTTGCCATTGATTTTATCAAAAGACACCGTGAGGGTAAAAGAATTTATCTTTTGGCAAACGAGAACTTTACAAGAGATTGTGTTAAAGCGGGTCTTAATCTTGTAAGTGAAAATCCCGACATTGTGCTTTTGGGTTTTGATACAACATTGACCTATGAAAAAATAACAAAAGCGGCAAATTTTATTGCAAACGGAGCAGAATATATTGCTACACATCCTGATAAAAACTGTCCTCTTGCTGAGGGATTTATGACGGATACAGGCTCTATGATAGAAATGTTTTACGCCTCTGCAGGCAGATACCCCGATATCATCGTGGGTAAGCCTTACGAATACACCGTTGACTACGTTACTCACATGCTCGGTTGTTCAAGAGATGAAATCTGCTTTATAGGTGACAGGCTTGAAACAGATATTGCAATAGGAATGAAAAACGGCACGGCAAGCGTACTTGTTTATTCAGGTGTTACAACTCCCGAAATGTATGAAAAATCCGATATAAAGGCTACATTGGCTGTCAAAGACCTTAAAACACTCAGTGAATATATTTAAGTTGCACAATAAACATCAAGGCAATTTGTGGAGATATCATACTTTACAAATTGCCTTTTTAATGTTAAAATAAAATATGTATATATTTTACAATTATAATCGTGAAAGGATGCATTATCATGTCTGAAAAAATTACAAGAAATTGGTTTAAAGAAATGTCTGTTTACCAGGTTTGGCCCCGTAGCTTCTGCGACGGCAACGGTGACGGTATAGGTGATATCAAGGGTATCATGTCCAAGCTCGACTATATAAAGAGTCTTGGTGTTGATGCTATATGGTTCTCACCTCTTTATGTTTCACCCTTTAAAGACCACGGTTACGATATTGCCGATTACAGAGATATTTCTCCCGATTTCGGTACTCTTGATGAGTTTAAAGAATTACTTGATGAAGCACACAAGAGAGGCTTAAAGGTTATTATGGACCTTGTTATAAACCACACATCCGACCAGCACAAGTGGTTTATCGAAAGTAAAAAGCCCGACAGCCCTTACAGAGATTACTATTTCTGGAGAAAGGGTCGTGCCAACAACAAAAAGCCTCCCAACGACTGGAAATCAAACTTTGCAGGTGACGCATGGACATACGACGCAGAAGCTGATGCATGGTATCTTCATCTGTTTGCAGTAGAACAGCCCGACCTTAACATGGATAACCCCAAGGTTCGTGAAGAGGTTAAGGATATTATGCGTTTCTGGCTCGATATGGGTGTTGACGGTTTCCGTGAGGATGTTATTACATATATTTCAAAGAGAAAAGGCTTACCCGACGGTTTCCCCCTTCCTATTGCTGCAGGTATGGAGCATTACATGGACGGTCCCAACCTCAAGCAGTATCTTATGGAGTTCCGCAAGGATGTTTACGACCATTACGACTGCATGACAGTTGGCGAAGCCCCCATGATGACACCTAAAAAGGCTCTTAAACACATTGAGGAAGGTCCCAATCAGTCACTTAATATGATGTTCAATTTCCAGCATATGGAAGCTGACTGTATGTTCCTCAGTTGGATTAAAATGCCCTTTAACCTTAAAAAACTGAAAAAGGTTTATAATAATTGGCAGACACAGCTTTACGGCAAGGCATGGAACGCAAACTACCTTGAAAACCATGACCAACCCCGTGTTATCAACAGATACGGTAGCCTTGAATACAGAGTTGAAAGTGCAAAAATGCTTGCAACAATGTACATCTGCCAGAGTGGTACTCCCTTTATTTATCAGGGACAGGAAATCGGTATGACCAATATTCCTCTTTCCTCTCTCAACGATTATGATGACGTTTCTACATACAACAACTGCGATCTGTTCCGCAAGTTCGGCATGAAAGAAGACAAAATTCTTGAAATTGCAAACTATGCTTCAAGAGATAATGCAAGAACCCCCGTTCAGTGGTCAGCAGAAAAGAATGCAGGCTTTACAACTGCAGATAAAGCATGGTTCCACATCAACCCCAACTATACGGAGATTAACGTAGAAGCTGCAGAAGCTGACCCCGATTCAATTCTCCACTACTACAGAAAGCTTCTCAAATTCCGTAAGGAACATGATATCGTTATCTACGGTCAGTACAAAGAGCATTATCACGAGCGTGACGATCTGTTTGTATATTCAAGACATTATGAAGATCAGAGATTGCTTGTTGTATGTTCATTCTCCGACAAGGAAATGATCTTCAAAGCTCCGGAAGGCTTTAATCTTGCTGACGGTGAGGTTGTACTTTACAACTATAACAATCCTCAGACCGATAACAATATGTGTGTTCTCAAACCCTACGAAACACGAGTTTACTATTTTAAATAAGAGGTAACTTTAATGGCGATAGTCAAAACTGAAGCGTATTATCATTCCACCGACGGAAAATCAATGATTCATACTCTGATATGGCGTGACGACGCAACAGAACCTACGGCTGTTTTTCAGATAGCTCACGGTTTTGTTGAATACGCAGACCGTTATGACCGTTTTGCAAGATTTATGGCACAGAACGGATTTGTTGTGTGTGCAAACGATCATATCGGTCACGGCAAGTCCGTTAAAAGCGAAGCAGAGCTTGGAAATTTCGGTGAGCCTGACACGGATATCAGAATGGTTGACGATATGCATGTGCTTCATAATATCATGAGCAACAAATATCCCGGACTTCCCTATTATCTGTTAGGTCAGAATTTAGGCTCTTTCCTTGCAAGGATATATGCATCAAATTTCGGGCATGAGCTTGCAGGACTTATTCTTTCCGGCACATCGTATGTAGGAAACAAGCTTTCCGTTTTACAGGATTATTTCTACCCGTTAGGTGATATGCTCGGCAAAGACAAGTGCAACACCGCGGTAAGTGATATTTTCGGTAACATTACTGCAAAGCTGTTAAAAGAAGATGATACTTCTGCATGGCTTTCTGTCAGCCGTGAAAACAGGGATGAATCAGATGCAGACCCGTATTTTGACTTTCCGATTACAAATGCAAGTGCGATGATAATTGAAAAAGCGTTATTCAAGTCTTCATCAGAAGAATGTCTTGCAAACATTCCACAGCTGTTGCCTGTTATGCTTATTTCAGGTGCAAAAGATATTGTAGGTCTTTTCGGCAAATGCGTAACGGAGCTTGCAGACAAACTTGATTCAATGGGAATAAATACGGAAGTACGCCTGTATCCCGGACTTCGCCATGAAATCCTCAGGGAAGATGATAACGAGAATGTTTATAAATATATTCTTAATTGGATACATCAACAACAAACACAATGGAGTGAATTTAGATGAAAAAACCTGCACTTCACTTTGGTGAATTCAGACAGTACGATAAAACATTTATTACAAATGAAAACGGAATTGACATAGACAATATTCTTTCTGTTGCATTCTGCGGCGAAACGCTGTATATTGCACAGAACGATTGCCTTATTGAATACAATGAGGGCAAAATTAAAAAGACTGCATCAAACATAACAAAGCTTTTCTCAAAAGACGGCAGACTTTTTGCAACAGCAGGCAATACTCTTGCAGAGATAAAAAAGGGAAAAATCAGCGTTATTACAGAATTGGACACACCTGTTATTGATATGTCAGTTGCTCTTGATAAATCCGTATGGTTTATAACAGAAAGCTCCCTTTACCGTCTTGACGGTAATGAAGCTGTTAAAATAGTTGATTTACCCGAAGACACGGTTTGCCTTGCCGCACATGATAACAAGGCTAAGTATGACGAAACCGTTTACGTGGGTTCAGCTACTTCAGGTCTTATGTCAATGAAAGGTAAACGCCGTCATTGGGCAGAGCTTCTTCCTGAAATTTCGGGTGCATTGAGCAAAAAAATCAACTGCATGGCTATTGATGCTCTCGGTCATCTTTGGGTTGGCTCAGATGAGGGACTTAATATTTACGACGGCAGAAATTATTGGTTCAACGGTAACGATTTCTATTCCGTTCCTAACGGAGCTGTTAATGATATGTTCTTTGCCGCTGACGGAAAAAAATATTTTGCCACAAAGACAGGTATCATAACTCTTATCGACGGCAAGCTTTCATATTTCTCATACGGCGTATGGCTTATGCATCCTAACGTTACGGCAATTACTGTTTCTGACAACGGAACAATCGCCGCAGTTACCCCCAGAGGCATCAGCATAATCACATCAAAGATTATGACTCTTGAAGAAAAGGCAAATCATTTTGATGAGCTTGCCGATAAATACTATGTAAGAAATGAAGGCTATCACGTATCAAGAAAGCTTACAAAATACGGCGATATGGATTCGGGCTGGCTTCCCAACTCTGATAATGACGGTCTGTTTACAGGTCTTTACTGTGCAAGCCAGTGCTTCCGCTATGCTGTTACAGGTGATGAAAAGGCTAAAGCCAATGCAAAGCGTGCAGTTGAAGCTATGATTAAGCTTACTGAGGTTACAGGCAGACCCGGTTTCACTGCAAGAGCCACAAGATACGCAAATGAGCCCAATTACGGCACAGGCGTAAGAGAAGAATGGCACGCTTGCAAAGATATACCCGACTGTGAATGGCTGGGTGAAACATCAAGTGACGAAATGACAGGTCATTATTACGCATACGGAATATACTTTGACCTTGTAGCTGATGATGCCGAAAAAGCAAAAATCGCACAGGTGGTAAAAACGATTACCGACCATATTATTGAGCATAATTTCCATCTTACCGATGTTGACGGAATCCCCACCACATGGGCAAATTGGGAGCCTGATTTACTTAATAACGATGACAGATGGTATTACGAAAGAGGTACAAATTCCCTCGAAATACTTTCATTCCTTAAAACAACGTATCATGTAACAGGTGATGAAAAGTATAACAAGGTATTTGATATGCTGATAAACAAACACCACTACGCTATGAACTGTATGCAGTACAAGTGCGAAGACGGTCACGTTGCTCACATTGACGACCAGCTTGATTTTACCAACATTTATCCTCTTCTCGTTTATACAGAAGATGAAGCACAGAAAGAAATTTTCAAAATGGGTCTTCATCATCATTGGGAATACGAAAGAGTTGAGCGTTCACCCTGGTTTAATATCACTTACGGTGCACTTACAAATAACTGCTGTGATATTGAAAATGCTGCAAAATCACTTTCGGAAATGAATCTTAATCTTATCAGATTCCCCATTTACAACAGCCACAGAAAAGGTCTTGTATGGGATACTGAGCAAGAGTCTATGGGTATTCCCGCACAGCTTAAATATCCTCTTGAATATTCCGCAAGAGTACCCGTTCATTACGACGGAAATCAGTTTATCTGCGATTCGGGATGCGAAGAATTTATTGATGTTAACTCAAAAGTGGTCAACCGTACTTCAACACTGCCCGGAACAGGTGCAAGCGGTATGAGTGCATCAATGCCTTATATCTTCCTGCTTCCTTATTGGATGGGCAGATATTACGGCCTGTTGGCAGATTAATTGAAAGGAATAAAACTATGCTCGGAAAAATAATTTTATTTTTAAGACCTTTTCTTGCAACACTCACTGTTGCAATTACAAGCATAACGATGCTTTTCTGTCCTACACCCGCCCCCACAGACAAAGCTGAAATCGTTAAAGAAAACTGCTATTCACTTGTTGATGCCTTTGTTCTGGGTCAGGGACTTGACACATACGACGGATATTATTACATATCAGGTTCTCTTGCCGCTGTTCAGATATGTTGTCTGGGTATTGTAGATAGGGAATCCGGTGAAATCGTAAAAGATGTTCTTGATGCACTTCCGCAGGAATTCAAAGACAAGAATTATGACCACATCGGTGATATTTCCGTACAGAACGGCATAATCTATGCACCCGTTGAGGATAAAGCAGAGGAACAGCCTCTCGTACTTCTCTATGACGCTGAAACACTTGAGTATATGGATGTTTATTACACTCTTGATGCAACTTATCTTACTGACGGTATCCCCTGGTGTGCTACTGATGAAAACTATCTTTATGCATCTGAATTCAACGATGCCGAAAGAATTGTTGTTTATAATATTGATGACATGAGTTTTTCACACACTGTTGAGCTTTCCGAACCCCTTACAAGAGTTCAGGCAGGTGATGTTGCAAACGGTATACTTTATACTAACTGCGACCCCCTCGAAGGCAAAAAGACTGTTTATGCAGTAGACCTTGCAACGGGTAAAGTTACTCTCGCATTTGACAGAAACACTACAGGCTTTGATACAGAAGCAGAGGGTCTTTGTGTAGAAACTGACGAAAACGGTGAGCTTGTGTTCCACATTTCAGACTATAACAAGATTATTTCAACATTCATAAGAACATACACACTTAGATAAACACATTTATGCTTAAATAAGATAATTGAGGTAGATTTTATGATGAATTGGCTTAGTGAAACTTTAGGTCTTGCTTTGCGTGAAGCATGGGCTATTGAACAGATTTTTAGTGTTCTCGGACAAATCGGAAAAAGAGGCTTTGCGGCTACACTTGCAATTATTACCGAATTATTTGGTTTCCTTATGACAGGTAAACCCATTACACCTTACGGTGATGAACTTGATCTTACAGGCTACAGCATTGTTTTCGAGGATGAATTCGAGGGCGATACCGTTAACTGGGATATTTGGAGAGGCAGAGGCTTAGGCTCTCATGCTTATTACAATACATCAATAGATCAGGTATCTGTTAAAGACGGAAATCTTTACATTACAGCTGAATACAAAGACGGCGAATACGGCGAAGGCTGGTATACAGGATCTATTGCACTTAATGAAAGATATACATACGGTTATTATGAAGTAAGAGCTATTTGCAATGACGATGCGGCATTCAATTCAGCATTCTGGCTTCAGACTGATCATTCCTACGATCCGGAATATTCTCTCGGCGGTCCCGGCGGTGCAGAAATTGACATTCTTGAAAACCTTAATTACCGCTTAGGTTACAGTGCAAGTAAAAACACAATACACGTTTCAGGTATTGACGGACCTGACGATAAGGGTATCGACTCCTATCACATGCCTTCATTCTACACCCAGAATGATATGTACTCAGAATACAATACCTACGGTCTTTTATGGACAGAGGATGAATACATATTCTATCTCAACGGTGTTGAAACAGTAAGAACATCATTCGGAAACGGTGTTTGCGAAGTTCCTGTTGACGTTATTCTTTCATTCGGCGGACCCGGACATGATAAATCGGCGCAGCTTGATGCTTTTAACAAATTAGATAAAAATCACAAGTCTGTATTTACAGTTGATTATGTAAGAATTTATCAGCTTACTCCCACAGCAGAATAAACAATTCAATATGCAACAGGCGACGGATTTCTCCGCCGCCTGTATTTTTTTTAATTATCAAGTACATCAAAAATTTCATTCCACACATTTTCATCCTGTTCGGTAATTGCATTCCAATCAAATGAAGCAACAAACGCTTGCTTCTGTTCGACTGTTTTCAGAAGTTTTTTCTGTTTCTTTACAGCAGAAGAATATTCAGCAAGACACTCAACTGCATTATGAGTGTAATTCGGATTATGACCTTTATTGTGTTCAAGAATAAATTTTATATTGTCTTTGCCCACAAGAGCCGCTTTGAGCATATCATAATGAAATTTTTTAACCATTTTATCATTATCGGAATAAATAAGCAGCACCTTTGCGTTTGTTTTTAAAAGGGTATCAACAGCATTGTATTTTATAAATTCGGAATTAGATGTTTTTTCAAGCTCCATAACCGCTTTTCTGTAGCATTTAAGCTTACCGTCTAAAAATGAATTTACAATTTCCTCAACAGATATAAATCCCGACAGCACGACAATATGTGAAATATCAGGATGAAGTGCCGAAATATTAAGGCTTGAAAAACCGCCCCAGCTATGTCCAACTACCGAGAAATCAAGATTTTTAAAATGTTCATCTGCTTTTAAGGTGTTGATACAATCATTCAAATCGCAAAGTGACTGTGCCAAACCGTTTGGATTCTCACCCTCTGATTCCATACATCCTGTATGGTCGTAAGCAAATACTCTGTAACCGTGTTTACACAGCATTTCAATCTCTTTCATATATGAACGGTGTCCGCCGCCGAATCCGTGGTCAAAAATAACAAGTCTTTCTGTATTATAATTATCGTAATAATATATATTACCGCTTAGCTTATGACCTTTGGAGGATTTAAAATCGTAACATTCCCTGTGCAAGCCGTTAAAATCAGCATGAGAAAAATAGAACGCTCTTCCGTTATCATCATACCTTGAATAAGCAATAGAACGGTACATATCCAAAACCTGTTTTTCAAAAACCATATAATTCCCTCCGAATTGAAGCATATCTTTATTTTAAGCAAGAAACGCTCCCTTTTTTCAGGGAGCATTATAATTACCAACAAAAACTTCCTGAAAGTAATGTTACATCTTCCGATGAAACGGTTAACAATCCGCCGTCAAGATGACCGATTTTTTCAGTTCCGTCATCAAATTCTATTTTGCAGTCACAGGTCTGAACTGAGGTAACAAAAGGTATATGCCCTGCCATTACAGCCAAATCACCCTCTGCACCGCGTAAAGTAATTTTAACTGCGTCACCGTTAAAAAGATGACCGTCAGGTGAGGACACAATCAAGTGAAATGTGTTCATATTGATACCTTCTTTGCTTTTTCAACAGCTTCTTCGATAGTGCCGACAAAGAGGAATGCGGATTCGGGAAGATTATCGTGTTTGCCCTCTATAATTTCCTTAAAGCCTCTGATTGTTTCTTTAAGAGGAACATAAGTACCCTCAATACCCGTAAACTTTTCGGAAACATGGAACGGCTGTGAAAGGAAACGCTGAATCTTTCTCGCTCTTTGAACAAGGAGCTTATCATCGTCTGAAAGCTCATCCATACCCATGATTGCGATAATATCCATAAGCTCCTGATAACGCTGTAATATACGCTGTACCTCTCTTGCAACGGTATAATGCTCCTGCCCGAGAATGTCGGGAGAAAGGATACGGCTTGTTGATTCAAGAGGGTCAACGGCAGGATAAATACCCTGTGAAGCAATAGTTCTTGACAAAACAGTAGTTGCATCAAGGTGAGCAAACGTTGTTGCGGGAGCCGGGTCTGTAAGATCATCGGCGGGAACATAAACAGCCTGTATTGATGTGATAGAGCCTTTTTTTGTGGATGTTATACGCTCTTGCAAAGCACCCATTTCGTTAGCAAGAGTAGGCTGATAACCAACTGCTGAGGGCATTCTGCCCAAAAGTGCAGAAACCTCTGAACCTGCCTGTGTAAAACGGAAGATGTTATCAATAAACAGAAGAACATCCTGACCTTCCTTATCACGGAAGTATTCAGCCATAGTAAGACCTGAAAGAGCAACCCTCATTCTTGCTCCGGGTGGCTCGTTCATCTGTCCGTAAACAAGAGTGGTATTACTTAAAACGCCCGATTCGGTCATTTCATTATAGAGGTCGTTACCCTCACGGGTACGCTCTCCTACTCCCGTAAAAACGGAAAGACCGCCGTGTTCTTTGGCGATATTGTTAATAAGCTCCATTATAAGAACTGTTTTACCGACACCTGCACCGCCAAAAAGACCGATTTTACCGCCCTTTGAATAAGGACAGATAAGATCTATAACCTTGATGCCTGTTTCAAGAATTTCCGTTGAGGTGGAAAGTTCGTCATATTCGGGTGCAGAACGATGTATATTCCATTTTTCCTGTGTTTCGGGAGCAGGTTTGTTATCTACCGTATCACCTAAAACATTAAATATTCTGCCCAACGTTTCACGACCTACGGGCACGCTGATTGCACCGCCTGTATCTGTAACGGGAGTACCTCTTTTTAGTCCGTCCGTTGAAGCCATAGCAATACATCTGGCAGTATTGTCACCGATGTGTTGAGCAACCTCAACTGTAAGAGTTTTTTCGCCTTTTTGAATTGTTAAAGCGTTATATATAGCAGGCAACTTTCCTTCTTCAAAACGAACGTCAACAACAGGCCCCATAACCTGAGAAACGCTGCCTACAATTTTATCTGACATTAATATTCCTCCTTACGTGCCGCTACCTGCAACTATTTCGGTAAGCTCCTGAGTTATTGCACCTTGTCTTGCACGGTTATACTCAAGCTGTAAATCATCAATCATCTGCTGTGCGTTCTTACCTGCAGAATCCATAGCACATCTTCGGGCGGCAACTTCACTTGCAAAGCTTTCACGGACTGCCGCAACAATACGACCTACAACATACTCTTTTACGGCAACATTGAGTATTGTTTCTTCATCAGGCTCAAAAACCATGCTTTTTACAACTGAATCTTCATCCCGTTCAAGGGGAAAAATCCAATGAATCTGCGGTTCCTGTGACATGATGGAAATATATTTTGTACTTATGATACCGAGCTTGTCATATTCAGCGTTCGCATAGTCGTTACAAAGCTTTTCAGCCAATTCCACAGCATCGGCTGAAGAAAACGCTTCTGCAGAATTATAAGGCTTTTCAAAGCGTTCACAGGCTCTTTTACCGATAGGGATGAATTCTGCATCCCTATAATCTTTACAGAATCGGAAAACATTGGAGTTATATCCGCCTGCAAGACCTCTGTCACCTGCAATAACGATAATTCTTGTTCTGCCTGTATCTCGCTTTGCCATATAAGGACTGTTTTTGCAGTCAGGGCAACCGATAAGCTGATTCATAAGAGTAATCAAAGAATCGGAATAATCACGGCTTTTTACCATAGCCTCGGTAGCTCTGCGGATTTTTGAGGAAGCAACAAGCCCCATAGCCTTAGTAAGATGAAGAGTTGAGTCTACGCTTTTTATGCGGGTACGCAGACTTTTTATATCAGCACCCATCTGCCTCACCTCTGCATAGCGGAGAGAGCCTTTTTAAGCTCCTCAATATCCGATTCTTCCCATGAACCGCTTTCAATACGTTCGAGCAGAGCACCGTACTCATTCTCCAACTTTTCATATAATTTATACTCGTAATCTTTAACCTTATCAACGGCAACATTATCAAGCCAACCATTGATAACAGCATACACAACAGCAACCTGACATCCTACACGTATGGGGTTATTTCTGCCTTGTTTAAGCACCTCAACAATTCTTTCACCTAAAGCAAGTCTTGCTTTTGTATCTGCATCAAGGTCACTGCCGAACTGTGCAAAAGCCTGCAATTCTCTGTACTGAGAATAAAGCAATTTAAGCTCACCTGAAACTTTTTTCATAGCTTTGAGCTGTGCTGAACCGCCTACTCGGCTGACCGAAATACCCGGATTGATTGCAGGCATAATACCTGCGTGGAAAAGCTCTGTTTCAAGGAATATCTGACCGTCTGTAATAGATATAACGTTTGTAGGAATGTAAGCGGACACATCACCTGCCTGTGTTTCGATAATAGGTAATGCGGTGATTGAACCTCCGCCGTATTCGTCAGCCACACAAGCGGCACGCTCAAGCAGACGGGAATGAAGATAGAAAACATCACCGGGGAACGCCTCACGTCCCGGAGGTCTGCGGATAAGCAGAGAAAGAGCTCTATAAGCTACTGCGTGCTTTGAAAGGTCATCATAAATAATAAGCACGTCTTTACCCTGTTCACGGAAATATTCAGCCATGGCACAGCCTGAATAGGGAGCAACATACTGCAAAGGTGCAGATTCGGATGCAGATGCGGAAACTATTATCGTGTATTCCATCGCACCGTTCCTTGCAAGCTCATTAGCAAGCTGAACGACAGACGTACTCTTCTGACCGATAGCAACATAGATGCATATAACACCTGTATTTTTTTGATTTATAATTGTATCAATGGCAATTTCAGTTTTACCTGTCTGTCTGTCACCGATGATAAGCTCACGCTGACCTCTGCCGATGGGAATCATGCTGTCGATAGCCTTTATACCCGTCTGCAAAGGAACGGAAACACCTTTTCTTTCAATAATTCCGGGGGCTTCGGACTCAACAGGTCTTGTCAATGTGGTTTCAACAGGACCTTTTCCGTCGATAGGATTGCCCAATGCACCTACTACTCTGCCAAGGAGTGCCTCACCTACGGGAACGGACAAAACATTACCCGTTCTGCGTACGGTTGTACCCTCACGGATGTTGTTATTATCTGAAAGGAGTGCTACGGAAACAGTTTCGTCTTCAAGATTCTGTGCAAGACCGAAACTGCCGTCCTCAAATTCAAGCAATTCACTTGCCATACATTCACGCAGACCGTAAACACGAGCAATACCGTCACCTACAAGGATGACCGTACCTGTTTCCCTCATTTCTATACGGGATTTATAATTTTTAATTTGTTCTTTTATAATCGTGCTGATTTCATGGGGTTTTCCACTCACTTAAACATCACTTCCTTTACTTCATGTAAGCGGCGGCGAAGACTTCCGTCGATGACCTTACCATCAATTTCAACCACGATACCACCTATCAGCGATTCATCTGTACGGCAATCCAATATAACAGAATTGCCGCTGATTTTTTCAAGCTTCTCTTTTAAACGCACTGTTTCTTCCTTAGTCAAGGGTACAGAACTTGTAACCTTTGCAACAGACGTATGTTTTGAAGCGTCAAGTAAAATTTTATACTCTTTTACACATTCACTAAAGCCGCCTATACGACTTCTTTCACAAAGAAGCTGCAAAAATGACACTATATGCTCAGGCACAAAATCTGCAAACGCCTGCTCAATCGCCGCCACACGCTCCGCAACCGGGATATTGGGTGAGGTAAGAAATGTTACATACTCTTCGTTTTCACTTAAAACATTGGCAACGATATCAAGCGAGGAACAATATTCTTCTGTCTTACCTTCTTCGCAAGCGAGCATGAACAACGCCGTACCGTATTCCTTACTCATTTCCGCCATCAACATCACCTATATCTTCTAAAAAAGAGTCTATCAATGAACGATGGTCTTCAATGCTGATTTCACGACCAATCATTTTTTCTGTCAACGCGGCAGAAACAGAAACAATTTCATGCTTAATTTCAGTCTGAGCCTTACGTTTTTCAAGCTCAGCGTCATTCTCAGCCTGACGGATAATGCCCTCTGCTTTTATTCTTGCATCGGCAATTATTTTATTACCTCGGTTATCCGCATTAACGGCAGCAGCACGAATAATAGCTTCAGCCTCATCATCTGCCATTACTATTTTCTGCATCCACGCCTCTTTATCGGCAAGGGCATCCTGTCTGGCTTTTTCAGCCTCGGCATACTGCTCATCAAGAGCTGATTGACGGCTCTCAAGAACCTTTTTTACAGGTTTGAACAGAAACCTCTTTAAAACGGTAAACAGTATAACAAGGTTTATAAGCGAAATCAGCATCTGCCAAAAGTTGATAGATATGACTTCCAATGATTGCATTACAAGTCACCTCTTAACCTACAACGCTCATAAGAATATCAACAAGCATATTAGGTGCAACAAAGATAAGAAGAATTGCAATAACAAGTGCATAAAGACCTGTTGTTTCTGCAATAGCACAACCCATAAGCATTGTACTTGTAACACTACCCTTTGCTTCGGGCTGACGGGCAATAGCTTCACAAGCACTTGCAACTGCGTTACCCTCACCGATACCGGGGCCGATACCTGCTATCATAGCCACACCTGCACCAAGTGCACAACAACCTAAAATAATACCTACTGCGATTTCAATCATTTTAATAACCTCCGATTATTGATTAATAATAACTTTTTTATTTTTTTTATTTTCTTTTTTTGCTTTGCGTTTTTCGTATTCATCAGCAGGGAATCCGCCGCCCACATACATCATTGTAAGCATCGCAAAAATGTATGCCTGTAAACATCCGCTGAAAACATCGAAATAAATTGAAAATACTGCGGGAATACCTATCTGTAAGAACGGAATATCAGCAAGAAAGCCCGGTAACCAACCAAGAACCATTGATGAAAGTCCCTGTAAACCTGCACCTATAAGCACCGAAATAACAGCACCCGAAAGCACATTACCGTAATGACGGAAAGCCATTGAGATGGGTGTTGCGACCTCGCTTATAATGTTGATAGGTAAAAGAAAAGCAACGGGCTGTGCAAAACTTTTTGCATATACAAGAGGACCCGCCTTTAACTTGTAATAGGTTATCAGGACGAATACAAGAATTGCCCAACCTGCAACAATATTCATATCTCCCGTAGGAGCGTAAAGACCGAACAACGCAAGCAAACTTGATAATGCGGATAATGCAATTATTGCAGCTATAAACGGAGCAAAACCTGCAAAATACTCACCCATATTCTCGGTTACAAGCCCTTCAACCTTTTCCACTATCCACTCTGCGATATATTGCCGTTTCGTATCAGCTTTTGCTTTTATTCCGTGAGTAAGAAACAGACAAAGTCCGAAAACAGACAACACAACAAGTAATGAATTCACCTGTGATTCTGTTATGGGTAAATCCTGAAAAGGCATGGGAACAATAAAATATATTTGTGCTCCCGTGATTTCAATCCCGTCTGAGGGTGCATTTGTCAACACTTTTATAATAATTCCTGCTGCTATGGGAAGAACTGCAAGCAAAATATAAAGAATATCAACCGTCATAAACAGACGGCTTTTTTTATTCATTCAACATTCACCTCCCTGAGAACATCAAAACTTTATTTATTGAACTTAGTGCGGAATATCATAGCAATTCGGGGAAAAAGTATCGGGATAATACTTGTCCAAGTGTTAAAGCAAGGAGTAACAACACCGATTGCTACGATTACAAACAAACCTAAGTTTCTCAATGACTGAGAAGCTTTCATGGTATTTTTTGCATCATTTTCATCTTTTGAAACAGCACTCTGCACGCTGAGTCCCATTAAAAAAAAGTTACCCACAGCAGCAACGGCTGACAATAAATTACCAAGCAAAACAGTATAATCCCATTTGCCGATAATCAAAAAAACTGCTTGCATAACTGCACTGAGAATAAGCACCCAGATTAATATATAAAGCGTTTCTTTTTTTACGGCGGAGTCAATTTTTTTCATTTTATTTGTCCTTAATTTTAAAATATTAATTGTATATATTATATCTCCATACATCCTTTATGTCAACAGTCAAATAGTCTGTTCTGTTGCTTAACATAATGTTCATTCTTTCCTCGAATATTCAAGTTTTTTCCTTTTTTTCGCTTTGTTTTTCATTGTTGATTCAGGAATAAAATGCAGAAGATATACTCTCCCTGTTCACAGAGAACACATTAAGTGTTATTAACCGTGAAGTGCAATTTGATACATCAACCGTAATCGGTAAAAGAGCGTTGAGAGATTACAACGATGCAAAGAGTGCATTTATGTCAAGGGTTTTAGCTTCCGATAAGGAAACTAAAAAGGCATTATTAAAAACAATGGCACACAGCAGATACTGACAAATATGGTTACTTAACGGATGATGCACAGCA
>CAZBVV010000022.1:5149-22473 GCA_964495345.1 uncultured Eubacteriales bacterium | reverse complement strand
CTCAATCATTTCTTCGTATACTTCTATACTCATTACAACTAAATCACCGTAACCGTTTTTTGTAATAAAAATAGGTTCTTTTTTTGCATGACAAATGTCAGATATTTCTGTTGTATTTCTTAAATCTGTAATTGGTCTTATTTGTGGCATAAATAACAGCTCCTTTCTGTACATTATTATAGCATAATTATGTGCAAAATACAATAGCTTATTACAAAAAACAGACACTACGGTGTCTGCGTTTTTTTGTTTATTTAATTGTTGCTGAATTGTCTGTTCTGCCTATAAGATAATCAACACTTGTATTGTAATAATCGGCTAATTTTACGATAAGTGAAAGAGGAATTTCCCGTTCTCCGCGTTCATATTTGGAATAAAGTGATTGGTCACAGTTAAGTATAGCGGAAATTTGCTTTTGTGTTAAATCATTATCTTCACGCATATCTCTGATTCGTAAATTCATAAAACCACCTAAAAAATTATACAATAGGACAAATATTCCTATTGACTTTTAGGACTATATGTCCTATAATTTTTATGCAAATAAATTTTATATATGCGGAGGTAATTTTATGAAAAAGAAAATTATAAGCTTAGTGCTCGCAATTATTATGGCATTTTCAGTTCTTTCTGTAACTGTAATTGCTGCAGATGTGAATGAAACTGCATCTGTCAGCAGTATGTCAAATCTTTTTGATTCATTTATTGCAAAATTTATTCAGTTTTTTGCTAAATTGAAAGCTTTGTTTAATACACTATTGGGTATGGATGATACAAATACTGTGATTTCAGGCATCAAAGTATCGTCAGCTTCTGTAAATTCAGAATATGACAACTCAATATCAATTGTTTCTTCAAATGGCGGTTATTATTTATATCTTCCTTCAAATGCAAATAAAAAAGAGCTTGTTTTTACTTTTTCAAATGATAATACTGTAAAAATTGACAGTGTAAAAGTTGAATCCGGCAAGGCAACAGATATTCTTGACGGGGAAGATAGCTTTTTCCTTAATATGAATGGAAATTTGTATTTTGTACAGATTATGCAGTCTGCCAACATTCCGTCAATGTATATCTCAACTGAGAGCGGAAATATGACATATGTTCATAATAACAAGGAGAACAAAGAATCCGGTGAAATGGTACTGATTAATGCTGATGGTTCTGTTGAATATGATAATACTCTTGATTATATTAAGGGAAGAGGCAACTCATCCTGGAAATATGCAAAAAAGGGTTATAACATAAAACTTGATAAATCAACAGATTTGTGCAATTTGGGCAAAACAAAAAAATGGTCATTGATTCCTAATCATATAGACAAATCTCTTCTTCGTAATCAGATTGTTTATGATTTAGCTGATGCAATCGGACTTGAATATTCACCGGCAAATACTCCTGTAGATCTTTATCTTAACGGTGTATACAACGGAACATATCTTATGGTTGTTAAAACTGAAATTGACAGTGCATCAGTTGATATTACAAATCTTGAAAAAGCAACAGAAAAGGTTAATGATAATGACCTTGATACATATAAGAATGTTGTAGTTAGTAATGCTAACGGTCTTGCACATTATAAGTATAATGATATTCCCAATAATCCGGAAGATATAACAGGCGGATATATTCTTGAACTTGATCATTCAAGTTACAGCAAGGAGGCTTCAGGTTTTACATCAAATAAAGGTCAGCGCGTTGTTCTTAAAGCACCTGAATATGCAACAAAAGCACAGGTTGAATACATGGCAAATTGGTTTAATGATTTTGAAGAAGCAGTGTATTCAGCAGACGGTTATAACTCAAAAGGTAAATATTATGCAGATTATATTGATCTTGAATCATTTGCAAAGTATTATATTATATCTGAAATTGCAATGAACGGTGATTCTCATATTACAAGTGTGTTTATGTACAAAGAATCTGATGTTGATGGTGATGGTTTGCTTCATGCCGGTCCTGTATGGGATTATGATTCTTCTCTTGGTAACAACGGTGGTACAAAGAGCTTCTATGTAAATGTAACTCTTACAAATCCCGCACAGCAGTTTTACAGCATAAGTAAGATGTATAAAGGTAATGATGTAGACTTCATTTATTGTGCTCTTTACAGACACAGTGATTTTAGAGCTGTTGTTGTTGATGTTTATAAAAATGAGGTAGCACCCGCACTGAATGTTTTGCTTGGCAATAGCAACAGTAAAATCGGCAATGTTAAAAACTTTAATGAATATGTAAATGCAATCAACGCTTCTGCCGGAATGAATTTCACTCGTTTCAACATTATGGCAAACGCTATGACCGGTACTCAGACAGGTACAACATATGAAGCAAATACAAAAAATCTTTATAATTTCCTTAATAATAAAAAAGCATTCTTTGATAAAATCATTGATGCATATAATGAAGATTATTTGTATATTTTTGTTGACGGCTCAAATATCTATGGTGTAACATCATTTGATAATTATTCTGTAGAGTTGTACAAAGGCAACGCAACATTAAACAGTACAATAAGTCATGGTGGAAAAAGCTTTAAAGTAACATCAATCAAATAATATAATAAACGCAGACACTTCGGTGCCTGCGTTTTTTCATTAATCTATTGCAATTTATTTTTGGATATATTAAAATACGGGTATTAAATGTTTTTTTGGAGGAAAAATGCAGGTTTCGGTTTTTCAGATTAAAGATAAAATATGTCAGAACAGGGATGAAATTTTAAAGGTTACGTTCAGCTCACCTGCCAAAGATGCGGAGTTTAAAAAAATTGTGATTCGTCCCGTTGATATAAAAAATAATCCCTGTTGGCAGGCAGAGAGGTTTAAGGAAAATAAAGTTTTTCATCTTAATCTGTCATCTGCTGACGTTGAATTATGGCTTGAAAATACAATCGGCAATTATGCACAGATATGCATTTTTATGTCCGGCGAAACTTTTACATACAGCAAGAGTAAAAACGGTGAGTTTAAGGTAAAAACAAGCGTAAATACCATGCAGGCAAAGCCGTCTGCTTTGAAAAATGACAGGCAGAAGGAATATATCCTCAAAGAGGGTGAGAATATTCCCGCACTGGTTGATTTGGGTATTTTTACAAGCGATTTTAAAATTGTAAAAAGCAAGTATGACAAATATAAGCAAATCAACCGTTTTGTTGAGCTGATTGACGATGAGTTTTCAAAATATGACCGTTCCGACATTACTATTCTTGACTTCGGTTGCGGAAAATCATATCTTACATTTATCGTCTATTATTATTTTACTCATATCAAAAAGGTCAATCCCAAAATTATAGGTTATGATTTAAAAGCCGATGTTGTTGCTAACTGTAACGAAATTGCCGCAAGATACGGCTATGACAATTTGCAGTTTGTTGTAAGTGACGTGTCAAAGGATGTGCTTTATGACAGCAAAATTGATATGATAATATCTCTTCACGCCTGTGACACCGCAACGGACTACGCTTTGCTTTATGCAATACAGAAGAACGTTAAAAATATTTTTTCCGTTCCGTGCTGTCAGCATGAGGTCAATTCATCCATTCAAAAGGGCGGAGAATTGGACATCTTTTTGAAATACGGAATAATAAAAGAGCGTATGTCCGTTCTGCTTACCGATACCGTAAGAGCCATGATATTGGAGGATATGGGATATTCAGTAGATATGATAGAGTTTGTTGACCTTGCCCATTCGCCAAAAAATCTTATGATTCGTGCAAAAAAGACGAAGAAAAAGTCAGCAAAAAATCTGCCGACAATAAAGAATATCATTGATAGATATAATATTAAGCAAACACTGTATGAGCTTGCATACAAAAGCTAAAAATTTTCTCCCGAGTTGCCTCGGGAGAATTTGTCTTTTAGTTCTTTTTAAATATTTCGGAAAAGCCGTTTGTTCCGAATTTTTCATAGAGCCAAAGGCTGATTTTTTCAAACAAATCGGAGCTTGATTTTTCAGCTTCCGCTTCAATTACACCTGCTTTTACAAGAACAGCGGTAAGTCTTGCCTCTGATGCTTCAAGTTCACCCTCAACGCCTGCCGTCCGGGCAATAATTACTTTTGCTTCGGCAACTGCATCATTAAGTTCGGTTGCATCTGCCTGTGAAAGCTTTGATGTGTCAACAGTTTCTGCCTGCTCAACAAGTGCAATAAGATTTGCAGGATTTCTGCCTATGTTGAACTGAGGGAAGTCGGATGATGAATAAACATCTTTAACATCGTCACTTTCAATGAGTTCAAGTGCAAGTTTCAAAATGAGGTCGTTGGTTGCAGTTAAATCATGACGCTGACCGTCAAAGTAGAATGTGGTGTCGGGCAAAAGACCTGCAGATGCATCAACCACGTTATCGGGTGAAATATGATTGTGAGTTGAGTCTGTGCAGTATGTGTTCTGCTGAACATAGCCGTCGGGGAGAGTTTCTCCAACATTTGCAAAGTATGCACCCATAGACGTTGAGTCTGTCTGGATAATGTAGTCTGCGTTTTCCGTGTTCCATGATGTGCCTACATTAATCAAAGGTGTGTTGTATTCGCAGAAACAGAATACCTGTACGCCGTCTTCAATAAGACTGAGTATATTGTCTTTGCAGTTAAGTTGTGCCTGATAATAAATCTCTGTCTGTCTTTTTATTTCTGACATTTCGGTTGTTGAAAGGTGCTTTTCTGCGGCTGAAAGGTAGTCACCTGATGGGCAAAGTGCCCACATATTCGTGCTTGTTATCATGACTTCCGAAACAAGTACGTCAACTGCTTTTTCAAGACACGCCATAATTACCTCGTCGGGTAAAATTCTTAAAAGTACCTCAATCATTCTTGCTGTTGATTCGTCCAGCAAACCAAGCTCACCGAGAAAGCCGTTGTAAAGATAATCCGCATCAAGGAATGAGATTCTGCCGTTGAAAACATCACCGACAATGGTTGAGCCGTCAAGTGCAGGAACTACAAAAATGATTTTGTGCAGGTCTTCTGATATTTCCGGATAATATTCAATAAGTCCGCTTGTAAGCGTACCGCCCTGGCTCAAAGGAACAAGATTTACTTTGTCGTGACCTGTCTGCTCCTTAACCATCTGAATATAATCATACAATTCGTCAACAAGTTCAAGATGATTACCGAATGAGTTGTAGGCAAAGTAGTACATATGATCAAAAGGCTGGTCTGTTTCGTACTTGTTGAAAGGAACGTGCCCAAATACTTCTTCCTGACCGTAATCGGGGCTGTCTGCAACGGAATAGGGATACTTTTCTGTTACAACATTTCCCGTAAGATTGCCGTTTGAGTCGCTTATATTAATACCGAAGCAATCACGGATTGCCTGTGCGGCAGCATCGGAAAGACCTGCGTCACTCTGTGTAAGAAGTGATTTAATTGCAGGTAACGCAACTGTTTTTATAAGCTTTGAAGTATCTATATATGCAGGGAAGCTTGTTATTTTGTTACCCTCATCATCAAGGATAAAGTTGCCGTCGTCATCCGTAACCCACGTGTTTGACTGACCCAGACCGGGTACGATAATGGTGGGATAATACTCACAATCACCGTTGCAGTCGGTTGTTGTTTCCGTTGCTGACACATTCATTATGCAGAACGATAAAATCATTGTTAAACAAAGAATAAATGCTGTAAGTTTTTTTGCCATCTGAAACACTCCTTTAACAAGATTTTAACATATTATAAAGTATTGTCAATATTAATTTAACATTTTTTTACAAAACAGAAAAAATCTTTCTGTTGATTTGTTGAAAATAACAATTAATTTATGTTATTATGTTGAATGGCATCATAATTTTATCAAAATAGAATAATCGAGGCAAAAATAATGGAATTTTCAAATCTTATGAACAGTTTTGGTGATGAGATATTCGCCGCATTAAATGCAAAAAAAGCAAAAATTGAAGCTGAGGGAAAAACAATATATAATTTAAGTATCGGCACACCGGATTTTGAAACACCGGAACACATCCGTAAGGCATTGGCTGAGGCGGCGATGGATTCACAAAATTGGCATTACAGTTTAGGTGACACGACGGAACTTCTTGATGCCGTATGCAATTATTACAAAAACCGTTTCGGTATTACAATCAATCATGACCAGGTGGCAAGCTGTAACGGCAGTCAGGAGGGTATGGGACATATCGGTATGGTGCTTTGCAACAAAGGTGATACCGTTCTTTTGCCGTCACCCTGTTATCCCGTCTTTATTGCAGGTGCAAAAATGGCTCAAGCTGAGATTCAGTATTATCCCATGACAAAAGAAAACGGCTTTCTGCCAAATGTAAAAGATATTGATGAAGATGTTGCCAAAAGAGCAAAATATATGATTGTTTCTTTACCTGCAAATCCTGTCGGCAGTGTAGGTACACCTGAAATTTATGAGGAAATTGTAGCTTTTGCAAAAAAATACGACATTCTTATAATTCATGACAATGCTTACAGCGATATAATTTTTGACGGCATGGAGGGTAACAGCTTTTTCAACACTCCGGGTGCATTGGATGTTGGTGTGGAATTTTTCAGCCTGTCAAAAAGCTTTAATGTTACAGGTGCAAGAATAAGTTTCCTTATAGGCAGAAGCGATGTTGTAGGTGCTTTTCGTAAGCTTCGCAGTCAGATAGATTTCGGTATGTTTTTACCTGTTCAGAAAGCGGCGGTTGCGGCGTTGAACGGACCTTTGGATTCGGTAAAAAAACAAAATCAGCTTTACCAGGAAAGAAGAGATACGCTATGTAAAGGGCTGAGTGATATCGGCTGGTTTGTTCCAGACAGTAAAGGCAGTATGTTTGTATGGGCACCTTTACCCGAGGGGTATACTGACAGTATGGATTTTTGCATGGAACTGCTTGAAAAATGCGGTGTCTTGTGTACTCCCGGAAGCAGTTTCGGACCTTTGGGTGAGGGATATGTGCGTTTTGCTCTTACAATGCCGCCCGAAAAAATCAATGCCGCAATTTGCGAAATACAAAAAAGCGGTATTCTTAACAAATAATATTATTTTAAAGCAAAAAAAATAATCCGAGATTCACATTAACCGTGCATCTCGGATGTTTTTGTTTTTCAGAACCTTACTCAGCGTACTTTGCCGCCTTTCATGGCAATAAGCTGTCTGTAATTGATAAGCTGAACACCGTGTTCTTTAAGGAACTGATGAGTATACGGGTCTTTCATAAGCTGATATTCCCATACTCTATCCTGCCATCTGCCTGTGATTGATTTAAGCTCGTCACACTCAACAGAGGGGTGAATAAATGTTTCCGTTACACCGTTTTCGGGAATGTCTACCCATGTGTTGAGTATCATTTCTCTGTACTTTTCGTAACTCTGACGCATTTCGTCGTTCCAATCGGGGAAAAGGAGATAATCGGGGATAACCACACCGTACTTTTTGCCCCATTTTTTTGAAAGCAGAGGTACTGCCGCATAAAGGAAATAAGGTGTACCTTTGGGACAGATTCGCTTGTCTGCCGCTGTGTACAGTCTGTAAGCATAACCGTAATCACCGCAAACACGAAGAGCAAGCTTGCTAAGACCGAGCCTGCCTGTATAGTGACCGTAAAGTGAGCCCATGTGATTGTCGATATGAGATGGCTTCATACCCATTGAGTGTGCAAGGTCAATCTGTGCACGAACCTCAGCTTCAATATCTTCATATGTAGCGTTCTTTTCAACCTGATCACTTTCGTGCCACATGAAGCCGTCCTCGTCAACAAGAGATTTGCCGTCTGTAAGAGGCTTCCAACGGTATTCGCCCCATTCACTTGTAAGTGTAAGATGCACACCTATTGCATATTCGGGGTGGTCGATTGAGAACTTAACTGCTTCCTGAGCCGTGGGACAGGGCATCATGATTGTTGAAGATTTGAGCCATCCGCCTTCAAAAAGCTCTGCAACAGCTTCGTTTGCGGCGTGGCACATTCCGTAGTCGTCTGCATTAACAATAAGGTATTTTGCCATAATATATCCTGCCTTCTATGTAAAATTTTACATTTATATGATAATACAATTTGTTTAAATAATCAAGATACAAAATTCAAATAATTATACAAGCGTATAATATTTATTCGTTTACTGTCAGCGTGAGGGGAATAGTTGTCTGGTATCTTTGGGTGGTGTTTGGTTTTAAGCCTGTGGTATAGTTGAAAATAAGCTCTATATCATAAACGTTTTTACCCTCTTCGTAGGGAACTGTAAAAGTGATTTCCCATTCAAGGGGAGCATCATAAGTCAAATCAACCTCTTCGGGCAGAGTGGCATCGCCGTTATTTTTGCCTGCGGTGTAAATGATATATCCGAACTGAGCACCCGATACTGTTATGCTGTGCAGTTTTCCGTAAAAATCGGGCTCTGTTTTTTCGATTGAAACTTTAGTTGTGCAGTTAAGCATGGAGTCTGCGTCAACATCGCTGTATTCAAATTCCGTTTGTGAAACAGTAATGTTAACACGCCTTGCAATAAGCTGTTCTTCACCGCCCGATGCGGATGAATATTTATATATTGCAACTGCCGCAGATGTTATTACCAATACGCTTATCACGCATAAACATATTGCGACAATAAATATTTTTTTTCTTTTCATTTAAATCACCGATATTATTTTATAACAATAAACACACTCTGTCAACCGTCGGAAATTTCCGCAACGGCTTTTTTGTAATCATCGTAACTCATAAATGTGTTAATCAGTTTTAAAAGCTGTGTATTGGATATTCTTGAGGGTAATCCCAATATACTCAGCAGCTTGTATTTACGCTCTTTTGCATTATCCGTACCTGTAAGTCCGTCTTCAAAAAGATCGGTTACGGAAACCTGACGCTTATTTATGTTTTGAGTTTGAGTGTGATATACTCCTGCCTTTTCCATAGCATCTCTTATAATTTCTTCGCTTATACCCTCAACGCCTAATTTGCCCTCTTTAGAGGGTTCTGTTTTGCGTTTCTCCTTTCCGAAAACATCGGGGATATACACGTTTATAATCTCTCCGTCAGCAGCAATATTACGTATGTAGTTTCTTATTTTAAAACCTGCGGCATCGCTGTCTGTCATAATTATTATGCCGTTTGTCTTTGCAAGGCGGCGGATAAGAGCTTTTTTTTCGCTGTTTGAAAATATGCGGAATCCGTCTGTTTCGATAATTACTGCATCAATAAAGCCGGACAGCTTGATTTTGTCATACTTGCCCTCAACAATGACAGCTTTGTCAAGTTTTATCATCTTTTTCCACCTACGATGTACAACAGTTTTGCAAGCAACTCTTCAAGAACGATATTGTTATCCGTGCTGAATGATTTTATTTTGATATCAGCTTCACTTATGGCTTTGAGCAGGTCTTTAATCTGTGTCATAGTCAGTTTGTCCGCTGACCTTGCAGCTTTTTCAAGACGGAATGATTTGCCTTTATAGCTTGAAAAGGCTTTTAAATATTCGCTGTAACCGCTTCTTTGCTGTTGTGCCGCTTTTGCTCTGTAAATATCAACGTATCCGAATGCGATTGTTCCGATTATCACGGTAGGCTCAGTTTTTTCTTTTATAAGCTGGGAAAGTATTTCAAAGGCTCTGTCACTTTTACCCGAATTAATGGCAGTTGTTAAATCAAATACGGATGCCTCAACGGATTTTACCGCAATAGTGTCAATTAGCTCCTTTGTAATTTCCTTGCCGTATGCATAAGCACAAACTTTGTCAAACTCGTTAAGAAGCACAGTCATTTCATTTCCGACAACGGAGATAAAATATTCTGCCGTATCTTTTGATATCGATGCCCCTCTTTTACCTGCGGAACGCACAAGTAAATCTGCAACGGCATTATCGGAACGCTTTGAAAGTGAGAATACGGTTCCGTACTTATTTACCGTATCAATGACCGTTTTCCATTTGGCATTCTGTTTAACGTCAACTTCAACCGATGACATCAGGAATATCAGCGTTGCTGTGTCGGGAATGTTTGTAAAATAGTCAAGATATTCTTTTAACTCATCTGCAGAAGCTTTTGTAAAGTTGAAATCCTTTACAAAAATACATACTCTGTCACTCATAACGGGGAGTGTTTCGCAAGCTTCGTAAACGGAATCAAAATTTACCGTTTCGGAGTCGAAATAATAGTAATTAAAGCTCATTCCCGATGTGTCTGTGATGGATGATGCCAATGAATTTGCATAGAAAACGGAAAGATAGCTTTCCTCTCCGTATATAAAATAAAGTGATGATACGTTACCGCTTTTGATGTGATTTTTTATTGATTGTTCGTCATTTAATATCATTTTTTTCCTCCGTAATGCTTGCAAAAGAGAAAGGATACATTCTGTATGTTATTTTGCCGCTGTATGCAGTTGAATATATGTTTTCGTTACCGTATACAGTGTCGGCTGAAGATGAAACAATAATGTTTTCAAAGCCGGATAAGTCAATATCCGGTAAAGACTGTCTTGTTATGAGTAATGAACCTGTCTGCCAGCTTTCGTCAACAGATGAGAAATCAACCGAAGGCCTGAAAATTATTGTGCAGGTAAAAATGTCGGATTCAATTCGCACACCTGTAAAATCATCATTATTAATATATACCAAATTGCTGTTTTCGTCAAGGTTGACGGCGTAATAATCGGTGATGTAAGTATTATCGGGAAAATATGACAAATTGTATTCATGTGTTCGCCATTGATAGCATACACATGAATCAAAATCGTATCGGCTGAGGACTGTGTATATATACGCATTTTCAGTTGTGTTGTTGCGTGGAATTATAATCAGGTCGTAATTCATTGTATTGGAGTCTGCTGCGGTTGTGAATTTATAGCTTTTGTAAGTTGAGCCGCCGCAACCTATTATGATATCCTTATCCTTTATTTTAAGCACAAGTGCCGTTCCGTTACCCACGTCCGGAACTGTAATTTTTACAGAATCTGACTGTATTGCAAGCATTGATAATGAAATTGAAATTATAATCGCATAGGATGTAAATACAGATATCCTCACGGCCTTACCGTTCTTGTTCAATATAAGAATAAGCAGGATTACGGCTGTAATTACAACTGTGAATATTATTTTTGCCAAAGTCGATGAGGTGTCAACAATAGCAGAATCAAACCGTGCAGTTGTTTGCGTAACACTCATTATGTATCTCGCAATCAATGTGGTTACAACAAGTATCGGCTTTGAAACAGCACCCACAGGGGAGAATATAACCGCAATAGCGGATAACATCATCATAATCTCAGCCGCAGGCAGACAAAGTATATTCGTTATTGGTGCCCATAGTGAAAAATGCCCGAAATTTATTGCCGAAACAGGTAATGTGAAAATTGATGCAACAACCGAAACTGACAGAACAGAGTATACGAGCTTTACTGTTTTGAATATAATTTTATTTTTGAGCTGTTTTTCAATGCGGCTGATTGATTCCGATAATGGTTTTGATATAAGGATTATACCGAATGTTGCAAGAAATGATAGCTGTAATGATAAACTCATTATTGAGTACGGATTTGCAATCAAAATCAGCGAACCTGCAAGAAAAAGTGAGTTGAGTGAATCGGCGTTCCGTCTTATAAGCTTGCCTGAAAGGAGTATAAGCATCATTATGCCTGCCCTTGTTACGGATTTTGTAAATCCCGTAAGAGCCATAAAAAACAGCACAAAAATAATTGATATTATAGGGGAGATAAACTTTTTCTTTTTAAAAATGCCGTTACAAATCATTGATATTGCGGATGTCCACATTGTCAGATGAAAGCCCGATACTGCAAACAGATGTGATATGCCCGCATATCGAAAATTATTCAGCACGGATTCATCCATATCGGACTTGTCGCCTGTCAGCATCGCAACCGAAACTGACGATATACTGCTGTTGTCCACGGGTGAGAACGATTCTGAGATATACTCTCTTAATTCATTTAAATAAAAATTCAAAGAGTGCTTTTGCACCGCAATTACAGAAAAATCAGAACTGCTGTATGCACTGAGATAAATTCCATCTGCCTTGTAACTGTCGGAATTGCCGTTTGATTCTCCGGCTTTATAAATTATTGCCGACGGAAACGTAACCGTATCATCAATTTCGGCGGCTTGGTATGAGGAGCTGTGAACCCGTACTGAAGATTTGGTCTGCGTGCCGTTTATTACGGCATTTTTAAGTGTGTAATAATGTCCGCCGTAGGAGTTTTCGTATTTATAAAGCACGCCGGAAACAGTCTGTTCACTGTCAGAGCAAAAGTAAACTGCCGGCAGATAATCTGTAACTGTTTTAGTGCAGAACGAACCGCATGATACTAAAAGAGCAAGAACGCATATAAATGCATAGGATGCGAACTTATATTTGCTTTTTATAAAAAATAATACAGGGAACAGAATAATTGCCGCACCAAAAACAACCGCTGTAAAATTGAATCCCAGCAGATTGAAAAAACAGATTGCGATAATTGTTGTCGTTCCGAATAAAATAAAAGGTCTTTTCATGGTTTATTTTTGTTGATTTTAGAAATGATTATCTTGCTGTTTGTTTTTGCAAAATCGCTCAACGAATATGAACGTACTCGTTCTTTTACGATGTTAGGAATCAAGAATCCTTTAGATGTAAGTTCAACACAACGGTTAATGACAGTTTTGTTTGAAACGCCAAGTTGTTTGCTCACATCTATAGGGGTAAATTCAAATATGCATTTTTGCAGTAAGAAAGTCAAAAATCCCTTTTCTTTAGTATTCAGATGCGATAAAGCAGAATTTAATTCATCTGTTGAAGAAGATATAGATAATTCATAAACTTTTTTAGAGTATAGTTCCACCATTCGTAAAAAATAGTTTATCCATATTTCAGGATGCGGCGGGTTTTCTCTTCCCGAATAATAGAGAGCCGGTAAATCCATTTGAAGTGAAGCATAATACTCATTCGGGTCGTAGGCAAAATACTCCTCTAATGATCCGATACCGTTAAATCCATAGCCATACAAATCAAGAATATATCCGGACATCAGTCTTGCAGTTCTGCCGTTACCGTCTTCAAAAGGATGAATGGTAACAAGCTGATAGTGCACAATAGCAGCAATAATAAGCGGATGGTCATCTGTTGTGTTAACATACTCCACGAGTTCATCAAGAAGAACGGGAATATCCGTATGTTCGGGCGGAATATATTCAGGCATACCGGTTTCACTGTCGTAAACTGCAAACAACACTCCCGGAGGCATTTCTCCTCTGATGCCGATTTTTTCTTTTGATACACCTTTTTCAACCATTGACTGAACTTCAAGTATGAGTTTTTTTGAAAAAGGCTCTTTATTTTTCAGCTTTTCTTCAAGCAAGTTTAATGCAAGAAAATAGTTTCTTACTTCTTGTTCCGGTTTTAAAAAATGCTTATGAGCATCTCTTTCCATAGCTTCATTTGCCTGTGCCTCGGTAAGCGGATTGCCTTCAATTTTATTTGAAGCGTACGAACTCTTTTTTTTAGAGTTTTTTCTTAATCTGTTTTTAGTAATTGGCGGAAGTTCTATTGTGCGTAGAGAAAAACGGTTTTCATCAATCACAGAAATTTTATTTAGTATATCATTTGTCAAAGTAACTTTAATCATTGTATCATCCTTTTGATAATTACTACACATAGTATACCATAACAGCTTTGAAAATTCCACTATTTTTTCACTATTATTTCACTATTTTTTTTAATTGAATATTCACTTAATAAGAAAATTATGCAAAAAAAGAGCATCCATAGGTTTGGAACCCTATGAATACTCTGTACGATTTATTAATCTTTAGCCGGGAGGCCATGTAAAATCTCTGCCCGAAAGCATATGAAAATGAAGATGCTTAACGCTCTGTCCTGCACTGTCACCGCAGTTGGATACAATACGGAATCCGTCGGAAAGACCTTTTTCTTCGGCTATTTTTGCAGCAACCTCAAAAATATGAGCAATAATATTTGAGTTGTCGGCATTAATTTCTGCCGCAGATTTTATATGCTCTTTGGGAATTATGAGAATATGAACGGGAGCTTGCGGGTCGATGTCGTTGAATGCGTAAACCGTATCGTCCTCATAAACCTTTGAAGAGGGAATATCACCATTTATTATTTTACAAAAAAGACAGTCATTCATCGTATTACTCCTTTATGAATGTTCCTGCAATTTCAGCAGCCTTACTTACAGCTTCCGATACCTTGGTAATATCCTTACCGCCTGCCATAGCACTGTCGGGCTTGCCGCCGCCTGAACCGCCTGCAATCTTTGCAATTTCTCTTACTATATTACCTGCGTGAGCACCCTTTGCGATTGCACCCTTGCCGCACATACAGCCGAATGAAACAGTACCTTTTTCTTTTACGACGGATGCGGCAATCATAATGATATCATCACCGAAATCTTTTGCGGAGTCGAGCATAGCTCTTACTTTTTCTGCACCGCCTTCGCCAATATCGGCAGAGATAATTTTTATACCTGCAATATCGGTTGCATTGTCAAGAAGTGAAGCGGACTGTGCCTTTGCCATTTCAGCTTTAAGAGCTTCAATTTCCTTTTCCTTTGCTTTAAGCTCTGCCGCAACAGAAGCAGCCTTTGTTGCAAGTGCGGCAGCGTTGCCCAGCTTGAGAGCATCAGCTGCGGCGTAGATAAGATTGTTTTTATCGTCAATGTAAGAAAGTACGTTTTTGCCTGTAACAGCCTGGATTCTTCTTACGCCTGCCGCAACGGAAGATTCGGAAACGATTTTGAACAGACCGATTTTACCCGTGTTGTCAGCGTGTGTACCGCCGCAAAGCTCGGTTGAAAAATCACCTGCTTTTACAACTCTTACAACATCACCGTACTTTTCGCCGAAGAGAGCCATCGCTCCCATAGCTTTTGCCTCTGCAATAGGCATTTCCTTAATCATAACTTCCTGTGCGGTAAGAATTTCCTCGTTAACAAGAGCTTCAACCTGTTTTAATTCTTCGCTTGTCATAGCGGTGAAATGTGTAAAGTCAAAACGGACTTCTTTTGCATCAACAAGCTGACCTGCCTGTTCAACGTGAGTGCCTAAAACAGTTCTGAGGGCTGCCTGAAGAAGATGAGCCGCTGTATGGTTACGCATTGTAGCCTTTCTTGCTTCGTCGTTATACTCTGTAACAGCTTTGTCACCGACTTTGATGCCGTCGCCTGTAAGAGTACCGTGATGAAGAACTACGCCGTCTGCATCCTTTGTGGTGCTGTCAACCTCAAATACGCTTTCGCCGATACGGATAACGCCTGTGTCACCTACCTGACCGCCGCTTTCAGCATAGAAAGAGGTTTTATCAAGCACGATAACAGCGTCGCCGTCCTCAATAAAATCTTTTCTCTCGCCTTCGGCAATAATTGCAACAACTGTTGCCTCGGTTGAGTTTTCTGTGTAGCCTGTAAATTCTGTTTTTACAATATCCTTGAGTGAAACTCCGGAATTTCGCCAGTCTGTGTCGGCTGCGTTGCGTTTTGCGTTCTTTGCTTTAAGTCTTGCTTCTTCAACCAACTTACGGAAATTTTCTTCGTCTACGGACATACCTTTTTCAGCCGCAATTTCCTTTGTAAGGTCAATGGGGAAGCCGTATGTGTCCTGAAGCTTGAACGCATCCTCACCTGAGAGTACACCACCCTCGGATTTTGCCAGCATTTCATTAAGAAGACCTAAGCCGGAGTCGATTGTTTTGTAAAAGCTCTCTTCTTCCATTGAAATAACTTTTTTAATATAGTCAGCTTTTTCAACAAGGTTGGGGTAAGCTGTTGCATTTTCTTTAATAACTGTGTCGCAAACCTCAGAAAGGAAAGGTCTGTCAATGCCGATAAGTCTGCCGTGTCTTGCGGCTCTGCGGAGAAGTCTGCGAAGAACATAGCCTCTGCCGCTGTTTGATGGGAGAACACCGTCACCAACCATGAAAGTTGTACTTCTGATATGGTCTGTGATAACACGCAGAGAAATATCTTTCTGTGCATCGTCGTGATAATTGATGCCTGCAATATCAATAATGTGCTTCATGATATTGCGAACAGTATCAACCTCGAAAAGGTTGTCAACACCCTGCATTACGCAAGCGAGTCTTTCAAGTCCCATACCTGTGTCGATATTGGGATTTGCAAGACGGGTGTAATTGTTGTTGCCGTCGTTTTCAAACTGTGTGAAAACAAGATTCCATACTTCAACAAATCTGTCGCAGTCACAGCCAACCTTACAGTCAGGCTTGCCGCAACCCTTTTCGATGCCACGGTCAAAGTAAATTTCGGAACAAGGACCGCAAGGACCTGCACCGTGTTCCCAGAAATTGTCCTCTTTACCGAAACGAACCATATGAGAGGGGTCAACACCAACTTCCTTCGTCCAGATGTCATACGCCTCGTCATCATCAAGGTAAACGCTTACATAAAGCTTGTCTGCGGGCATTTCAAGAACCTTTGTAAAAAATTCCCATGCCCATGCGGTAGCTTCGTGCTTGAAGTAGTCACCGAAAGAGAAATTACCCAGCATCTCAAAATATGTGCCGTGGCGTGCGGTTTTACCTACATTCTCAATATCGGGAGTACGGATACACTTCTGACAGGTTGTAACTCTCTTTTTAGGGGGAGTAACCTCGCCTGTGAAGTATTTTTTCATGGGAGTCATACCTGCGTTGATAAGCAGAATACTCTTGTCGCCCTGAGGAACAAGTGAAAAGCTGGGAAGCCTTAAATGCTCCTTGGACTCGAAAAATGATAAATATTTTTCTCTTAATTCGTTAAGACCTGTCCATTCCATCGGAATCAAACCTCCAAAATAATATATAAAAATAAAAAATGCCTTATGAACAAATCAGGGTGAGATAGATCCCACGGTACCACCTGAATTGTGCATAACGCACCACTCGACGCCGTTTAACGCACAGCATACGGACTGCTCATCGCAGACATACTCGGAGCCGGCACATCAATCTTACATTACAGCCTTACACCAACCGACTGCTCTCTGTAAACTTGGGATTGAATTCTGCTCGTCACAGTATATATCAATATTACGCCTGTATTATATAATATTCCCGTTGAATAGTCAAGAGAAAATTTGAAAAGGCAAGCAACAATTTATCGGCTTTGCCGATAAAAATGAGTAATTAGCAATTAGAAATGAGTAATGGTGGAAGGGTCGTTGCTCTTTAAACCGATTTTATATAATTCAAGCCCGTAGGGCTTCTTTAATTGCTCACTGCTCATTGTTCATTAGAATAATTCAGTTCTGCTAAATTATTGTTTGTATGCTATGGACTTTTTTTATACTTTATTGTATAATATCATATCATATATTGTATTTTTATATTGTATTTTGTGAGGTTATTTTATGATAAGCGTACTTATGCCTGTTTACAA
>CAZBVV010000022.1:0-5049 GCA_964495345.1 uncultured Eubacteriales bacterium | reverse complement strand
TATATTGTATTTTGTGAGGTTATTTTATGATAAGCGTACTTATGCCTGTTTACAATGTGGAAAAATATCTTGAAAAAACTCTTGAAAGTGTTAAGGCACAGACTTATACCGATTTTGAGCTTATTATGGTTGATGACGGTTCAACCGATTCAAGCGGTACAATCTGCGATAAATGGGCTCAGTCGGACCCGAGATTCAAGGTTGTACATACCGAGAACAGGGGGGTATCTGCCGCAAGAAATACCGCACTTTCACTTGTAAACGGTGATTACATATTCTTTATGGACAGCGATGACCTGATTCTTCCCGAAACTCTTGAAGAATTGTTGGCTGCACTTATCAAAAATGATGCAGATTTTTCAATGGGATGTATATATTATACCGATAGTCAGGGAAATTCCATTGACGAATTAAATGATGTATGTCCCGTGAAGGATGAAATTCTAACCAATACTGAATATCTGGCAAAATTATGTGAGCAGACTGCAAATTATTACTGCACAAGCACAGTCAAGGTTTTTAAAAAGCATCTTTTTGACGGTATTACATATCCTGTCGGAAAGATAAACGAGGATGAGGCAAGAATCCATGAAATAATCTATAAATGTAATAAAATTGTTACTCTTAAAAAGCGTTATTATAATTATATTAAACATTCTGTAAGCATTACAGGTGCACAGTTCAGCGTTAAAAATCTTGACCGTGAAGATGCATTTATCGGCAGAATAAATTTCTTTAATGACAAAGGACTTTCTGATTTTGCAAACAGTACTGCGTTGATGGCAATAGATTGTGCTATTGTAACATTCACAAAGTGTATAAAACACGGTTTTTATTACGGGAAAATAAAGGAACGCTTGCTTTCTGTTTTTAAATTTTATTATAAATATGCCTCAAAATGTAAAAATCTTACTCCATTTGAAAAGAAAGTTATGCTTATTTCGAGTGTAATTGTTTACAGTCCGTGGATTTATGAGAAATATATAGATTTTAAGGTAAAGAACGAAAATTTCGGCACAGCAGAGGCAATCAAAGAAGAGCTTTTTGATTTGATTATGTATTTATTTTCTCTGCTCCCCACGAAGAAGCGTATTATATTTGAAAGTCACCCGGAGCTTACCTGCAACACATATCCCGTATACAAATACTTGCTTGAAAAAGGGCTTAATGATAAATACGAGTTTGTATGGCTGTGTAATGACGCATCAAAGTATGCGGATGCAAAAGAGAAAAACATATCATTTTTAACCAATATCAAACACGCCAAATCAATAGGTGAAAAGCTTAAATATATGTACAGTATATCAACCGCAAAGGCACTTGTTTACAGCAATCAGCTTTTGGGTGTACACGGCAAAAACAGAGTTTCTCTCTGGCTTCAGCACGGTATGCCGTTAAAGGCATCAAACGGTACGTACTGTATAAAAGATAAATGTACAGCCGCATTATGTGTATCGGAGTTTTTTGCGGATAATTTCAGCTCCGATGCAAGAGTCAGCAAGGATAAAATGATTTTCTGCGGTTTTCCCAGAAATGATTATCTTAATAAGCCTAACGATTCCCTTGAAATGTTTGGTTTTGATAAGTTCGATAAGGTGATTTTCTGGTTGCCTACTTTCCGTCAGCGAAATGATGCGGCAAAAAACAAAAATGTTGCCGGTTTTGAAATGGAAACAAAGGGTACGGGTATTCCGGCTATTGAAACTGCCGATGATATGCAGAAAGTCAACGACTACCTCAGGGCACTTAACTGTCTTGTGGTTCTTAAACCTCATCCTGTACAGGATATGTCTGTTGTGAGCGAAAAAGGGCTTTCCAATTTCTTTATCATAAATGATGATACGCTCAAAGAAAAAGATGTTCAGCTTTACGAGCTTCTGGGCAGATGCGACGCTATGATAACAGACTATTCATCTGTTTATTACGATTATCTGTTGACGGATAAGCCTATCGGTCTTACCATAGGGGATATTGATGAATATATCGCAAAACGAGGCTTTGTTTATAAAAAACCTCTTGATATCCTCAAAGGTTTTTATATTGAATCAACCGACGACCTTATATCATTTATCGGCGAAATCAGTAACGGACTTGATTCGGTAAAAACAGAGCGTACCACCGTTAAAAATATGATTCATACCGTTACCGACGGCACATCGGCACAAAGGGTAGGGGATTATATTATTTCTCAGTTGAAATAATACAGTAACGCATTTTGAATGAAATTGAATAAACGAGAAACACACAGAGAACCTTAAAAATTCTCTGTGTGTTTAATTATTGCTATTACTTTTTTTAAATTGTTTATCTGTTCAAGTGCAATCGGGATGTACTGAGGTTCAAGTTCTTCTATTGCATCAAGCAACAGTTCACGGTCAGTTTTTGAGTTATCCGTTCCCGACAGAATATAATCAGCTGATACGTTTAAAACGTTGCATAATTTTTGGAGTGTTTCAATGGACATACCTCTTTGACCGCATTCGATATAGCCCAGAAAAAGAGTAGATATGCCAAGCATTTCAGAAAGCTTTTCTCTTGAAAGACCTCTTGATGTTCTTGCGATTCTTACACGCTCGCCCATTTCAAGCTTTAATTTGTTTTCCAAATTATATCCCCTCCATGTTTTTTTAATTTAAACGACAAGTATATTATAAAACTTACAGTAAGTAATAAAAACTTACTAAAAGTATTGACAAAAACTTACTGATAGTATATAATTATCGTCGCAGAGATAAAAATTATACAAAAGTAGAGGAGGAAGTCGGATTCTCTGCACCGACAAAATGGGTATGAAAGTTTATAAAAGAAAAACGTTGATAACAATGTTTATTGTTTCGGTAGTATTGGCATTAGTTTGTGTAGTTGCCATGGTAATTGTTAACGGTGGCTTGAATGGACTCGGAGGCAGTGTGGGTATGGCTCTTATTATTTTAATTACCGCTTTGCCGTTTATTCCATTTGAAGTTATGGGATTTTTGCTTAATTGGAAAAAAATTCTCATAGGCTTTATTGCTCCAATTCCACTTATTTCGTATTTAAAACAATGGCTGATAAACGGAACGGTTTGTGCAGTAAAAGCACTTATTGTAATAATTAAGAAAAAAGACCACCTTGTTGTCTGTGACGGTAAAGCTGTAATTGACGGTGAAATTGAATACGAAGTAGAAGAGGAAGAAGATGCTTGATGCTTTAAAATCCCTGTTTTCAAAGGACACATCAGAACTCAGCGGAGGAGAAACTGCATTTGTTATTATTGCAATTATAGTTTTAATAGGTGCGTTTATTTTTATTGCTCGAACCAGTTTTCGATTAGAAAAAATATCGGGTAAGCCGTCTTATACCATTGCAAAGATTATCATGATAGCTGTTGCACCAACCATTTTTTCAGTTCTATCGGTTCTTAATATTGATTTGCCTTTTAAGTGGTTTGGGATTGCAACCGTCGTAATGTGTGTCGTTGTTGCGGTATGGAATATTATAACATATGGTATTTTAGGCGGACTGTTCTTTTCTGTTGTTCATATCGTTTTAGGATTGATTGCAAGTTTTGGTATTGTATTGGTTATATTTATCGGCATCGCAGCAGTTGCTTTGTATCTATTTGCAGGCGGTTCAGCAGGCGGAAGCTCGGTTTCCTCATCATCAGCACCGGAATATGTCAGAGATCCGGCAACAGGTGAGACGGTTCGTGTTGAAAAAGGTGCAAACGGTGAACTGTATGTAGGCGGTACATCAACAGTTTTAAGACAAGGTGATTACGCCGGCGAATATATTGATTCAAACGGAAACAGATACATAAGTTAATAGTTTTTTGCCGTCGCTTAATTGCGGCGGTAAATTTTTAATTTATAGTTGCATTTTGTTTTGAAAATTGTTACAATATATCTATAATGCGTAAATTTGGGTATATTATATATACAAATAATTATATCCGCTGCATTTGATGATTTGGCATAATTGCCACTTGATAAATTTTTCACAATATTATAAAATGTATTGTGTGAATTAAGTTATTAAAAATTCTTTAAATATAAGGAGATTTTAACATGAGCGTATTAAACAAGAAAACAATCGAAGATTTAAGCGTTGCCGGCAAAAAGGTTCTTGTACGTTGTGACTTCAACGTTAAGATGGAAAACGGCGTTATCACAAGTGACAAGAGAGTAGTAGCTTCTCTTCCCACAATCAAGTATTTGCTTGACAACAATGCAAGAGTTATCCTCTGCTCACATCTCGGCAGACCCAAGGGTGAATTCAATCCCGAATTTTCAATGGCTCCCGTTGCGGAATGTCTTTCAAAGTATCTCGGTATCGAGGTTAAGCTTGCAAAGGACGTAGTAGGCGAGTCAGCACAGGCTCTTGCTGCTGAACTTAAAGACGGCGAAGCTATGCTTCTTGAAAACGTACGTTTTGAAAAAGGCGAAACAAAGAACGATGAAGAGCTCAGCAAGAAGTTTGCTGCTCTTGCAGATATTTTCGTAAACGATGCTTTCGGTTCAGCTCACAGAGCACATTCTTCAACAGCAGGCGTTGCAGCTTTTGTTGAGGAGTCAGCTATCGGCTACCTTATGCAGAAGGAAGTTGACGTTATGGGTAAGGCTCTTGAAGATCCTGCAAGACCCTTCGTTGCTATCCTCGGCGGTGCAAAGGTTTCTGACAAAATCGGCGTTATCGAAAACCTTATGGAAAAGGTTGATACTCTTATCGTAGGCGGCGGTATGGCTTACACATTCTTCGCTGCACAGGGTTATACAGTTGGTACATCAATCTGTGAAGAAGATAAGATTGAGCTTGCAAAGAACATGATGAAGCTTGCTGAAGAAAAGGGTGTTAAGTTCCTTATTCCCGTTGATAACAGAATCGGTACAGAATACAAGCCCGATACAGAATGTGAAATCGTAGACAGTGACAAGATTCCTGATGGTTGGATGGGTCTTGACATCGGTCCCAAGTCAGAAAAGCTCTTTGCAGAAGCACTTGAGGGTGCAGGCACAGTTATCTGGAACGGACCTATGGGTGTTTCCGAATGGGAAAAGTTCGCTTCAGGTA
>CAZBVV010000021.1:0-23124 GCA_964495345.1 uncultured Eubacteriales bacterium | reverse complement strand
AAATTTCAGGGTTCCTTTTCTATCTCGTCGTTGTTTAATTTTCAAGGTTCATGTGTGACTCTTTTTTGAGATTTTTTACAACCTCTCGTTTGAGTGCCTATATACTATATCACATTCAAACTTATTTGTCAAGAGTTTTTTTAAATTTTTTTTTGCCGCCTCCGAGTTGGAACTACTCAGCCAAGGTGTTAACCACTCGTCTTACGGCTTGCATATAATATCACAGAAAAATTAATTTGTCAACAGTTTTTATAATATTTTTTCAGCTTTGTACAGCCATTTTTTTAGTGTACAACATATTGGTATTTTAATACTTTTTAACCACAATTTAATCGTCATTTTAACTGTAATATTACACAATATATAAGTAAATAAGAATTCGGAGGTCATATAACAGTGAACAGATTTAATTTTAAAAGTAAAAAAAACCTGTACAAAAAATTATGGCAAATTATGGTAATAATTTTATTAACTATTTTAATGACCGAAATGGTCGAGTACATGTCGGCAGTATACAACGTCATATATAATAACAACAATTCAGATTCTACCGTTGAATACGTTTTATCAAAATTAGGTTCAAGAGGAGATGAAGTAAGAAGAATACAACGAAAGTTAAAACAGTTAGGATATTATACAGGAAACATTGACGGTATTTACGGTAAAAACACACAAAAAGCAGTTATATCTTTTCAAAGAAATTGCGGATTAACCGCAGACGGTATCGCCGGTCCGAAAACACTTTTATATTTAGGTTTAGGTTCTTCATACACATCAGGATATTCTTCTAATGACAAATATCTTTTAGCAAAAGTTATTGAAGGGGAGGCGAGAGGTGAGAATTATATAGGACAGGTAGCAGTAGGAGCAGTTATATTAAACCGTGTTAACCACTCATCTTTTCCTGATTCTATTGCAGGTGTAGTTTATCAGTCAGGTGCTTTCGATTGTGTATACGATAGTAACTGGTCTGTTGAACCGAGTGCAACCTCAAAAAAAGCAGCTGAAGATGCTCTGAACGGATGGGATCCCACCGGGGGAGCTATATACTATTACAATCCTTCAAAGACTGCAAACCAATGGATAAGAACACGCACAGTTGTAACAGTTATAGGCAGACATTATTTCGCCATTTAATTAACATATATTATAAGTATTATATAATACCTATAATATATACATATGTGAATGTTTCACGTGAAACATTTGTAACAGGACATCTTATATCCGCATAAACATATAGTAATCAAATTTAACTGGAGTGATATAGATGCAATCATCGTATTTTTTAGGAGCAAATACACCGTATGGTTTTTATTCATTGTTTAACGAATTATACGACCCGCAAGATGAATGGAATATATACATAATTAAAGGAGGTCCTGGAACAGGGAAATCAACATTAATGAAAGCTGTAGCAGATGTTGCACTTAAATTAGATTTAAATGTAGATAAAATTCCATGTTCATCCGACCCTGAAAGCCTTGACGGGGTAATTATACCTGAGCTGAAAGTATCTGTATGTGACGGAACATCGCCGCATATTGTAGAACCAATATACCCGGGAGTATGCGAGCACTTAGTTAATTTGAGTGAATGTTGGGATACGGACAAATTAAAAGAAAACACGTCTAAAATCAAAATGATATCAATGACTTGTTCAAAAGCTCACCAAAAATGTATCAAATATTTAAAAACGGTAAAACTTATAGATGATGAAATAAATCAGATAATTTACCCGTTAATTAATTTTGAGAAGATTGAGAGATTCACTGAAAGATTAATTGAACTTAAAAAGCTTCCTCCGAAAAATCAAAAAGATAAAATAAGATTATTAAGTGCTGTTACACCTATGGGAGTTACAGTTAATTATGATACATTTATAAACGGTTGTAAAAAGATAATAATAATCAAAGATAATTATAATATTTCACAATATATAACAGCATCGTTAATTAAAGATAAAAACGCAAACTTAATAAAGTATAACTGTCCGTTATCACCAAAAACAAAAACAGAACATATTATTTTTACAGATGTGAAAATCGGAGTATTTACATCTAACAATTTTCATTCCATTAATTCTGAAATATATAAAACTATCTCTACTGAGAGATTTATTGATAAAAACATGTTAATTAATCATAAAACTGCATTAGCATTTTTAAATAAGTCTAAAAAAGAAATGATAGATGAAGCAGTAAAATCCTTACAAATTGCCAAATCAGCACACGATATTTTGGAGAGTTATTATATTGAAGCTATGGATTATAATAAAGTCAACGATATAAAAGAAAAATTGATAAAAACAGTTTTTGACAATGTTTCACGTGAAACATAACAACAGACAGCCGGCAAAAAAACCGGCTGTCCGCTGTTTGGATGTGGGTGTGAAAGAAAAAGATATGGATATATAGAATCTATGCAGAGCCGATATATTCAGTAAAATTGACCGGAGAGGTGGTCTTTTTCGGTATTCGGACAACATATTCAATACAATCATTAAAATCGTGCTGTTCGGCAACCGCATCAATACCGGCTTTTTGCATAGTATCTACCGCATGGTTAAAAGTGTTTATAAATATTTTAATATCCTTAAGCTTTATAATTTTTGTTTTTGCAGTCAACATAGCAGGTGACAAAAGTAAATTAATATAGTTTTCAATTTGTTCCACAGAAATCTTATTAGAAATAAAATATTCAAGGGCATTAATTTGTGAACGTTCATTTTTAATTTTTAATAAAGCTTTTGCATATTCTTCAGAAAGAAAATTAACATTAATTAAATGCTTTATATTGTCGCTAAGACTTAAAAGCTTTAATTTATCATAAATATAATCAACTTTTACACCTATCAACTGAGATAAAAGCTCTACAGAAATGTTAAAATTTTTAATAATGCTATGTATAAGCTGAGCTATTTCAAAATAATTTATGTTTTTCCGGTTAATAATGTCTGAAAGAGTAAAAACCGCAACTTGTAAATCAGAAATATTAATAATAATACAGGGAACTACAGACATATCAGCTTGTACGGCAGCTCTGAGGCGTTTTTCACCTGAAACAATTTGATAACGGCAGTCAATTTTCCTTACCAACAAAGGCTGAATTATACCGATATTTTTAATTGAAATTGCAAGTTCGTCAATAAAGGATGATTCAATTTTTGTTTTTATTATATAAGGGTTAGGGTCTATGATTTCACAGGGAATTAAAACAACAGAACCAACACACTTATATTTTAAATAACTATTCATCTACACCACCGAAAAAATTAAATCCTTGAGGTATTTCCGTTTACAACAAGATAATACATCAAGGATAATAAAAAATTAAGTGAATTTTGTAGAGTGAAAATAAAAATTAATTAAAGCAATAAGTATTTTACAAGGGTTTTTTAGATATTTGAGACATATTACGGGGATATTTAGGCGAAATATGCGATATTTTTTTTGCAATTATAATATTTCTTTCGTCACCGTTTTGAATATTATAAAAAATATCATCATACAATTCAGCCCCGACTTTTTTAAAAGATGCAATACCAAAAGTCTTTTCTTCCTGAGAAATAGATCCTTTCATAGATACAAAGTATCCGCCTATTTTAACTAAAGGTAAACAGAATTCGGATAAAATTCTAAGCTGAGCAACAGCTCTGGCAGTAGCAAAATCGAATTGTTCCCTGTATTCAGGCATTTTTCCTGCATCTTCTGCTCTCGAATGAATAACATCTGCACTAAGTTCCAATTCAGACTTAACGTATCTTATAAAATCAAGTTTTTTATTTACCGCATCAAAAAAAGTTACTTTAAGATCCGGAGTAGTAATCAAAAGAGGCATTCCGGGAAAACCTGCACCTGTTCCTACATCAGCTAATGAGCCTTTTATTTCACCGGGAAAAAATTTTTTTACGGCAAGGCTGTCTGCAAAATGCTTTACAACAATATCATCCGGTTGAGTAATAGCTGTAAGATTTACTTTTTCATTATATTCTACAAGCATTTTTGCATATGCATCAAACTTATCAATTTGCTGCGAAGATAATACAACACCGAAATTTAAACATGATTCGGTTAAAAGTTCTTTTGAAATAAACATTATATTGATTTTCCTTCTTTTTAATACAAATAAATTTTAATATTTACAGAGAGTTTTGTCAAGTAAAATATAATGATAAAATATTATCTAAATGCTTGAATTTAAAACTGTTTTATGATATAATAAAATTCAAAATGGTGTTATATTGCTTATAAGGCGTATATAATCAATTTTTATAAATGTTAATATAAAATCATTATAATAAAAAAATCCCATTACAGAATATTCAGAGAGGAATTTATATTATGGAATCATTCAAAGAAGTATGGGAGGAAGTTCTTGAATACTGTAAAAATGTAATGTCCGAAACAAGTTATAAAACATGGATATTAAAAATAAAAGATCCTGAATTTATTGATGGCAAAGTAGTTATTTACTCTCAGTCTGAATTCAGAAATACTATATTACATGATAATTTTAACAGTATACTTAAAGAAGCATTTGAAGCAGTTTTAGGAATTAGCCTCGAAATAGAATTTCAAGTACAAATAAACGAAGATAGCGAAGAAAAAGAAGAAACAGAAAATACTGAACCTCAGAACACATCAAATGACCCTCATTCAGTATTTAATTTTGAAAACTTTATCGTTGGTGCATCTAACAGATTTGCTCATGCAGCATCATGGCGAGTTGCAACATCAGAATTAGGTTCAGTTTACAATCCGTTATTTATTTACGGAAACTCCGGCTTAGGTAAAACCCATCTTATAATGGCTATACAAAATGAATTGAAAAAGCGATTCAATAATATAAATATCGTATATACAACAAGTGAAAACTTCCTTAATGAGTTTATTTCATGTATTACAACAAGCGATAATATACGATTCAGAGAAAAATACAGAAGTGCAGACGCTCTTTTTATTGACGATATTCAGTTTTTTAAGAAAAAAATATCTACACAGGAAGAGTTTTTCCACACATTTAATGACCTTATTAATTCAAATAAATTGATTGTTATTACATCTGACCGTCCGCCAAAAGAAATTGAAGATTTTGATGACAGAATAAAAACAAGATTTGAAAGCGGACTCATCGTTGATATTCAGCCGCCTGAAATCGAAACGAGAATGGCAATCATATTACAAAAAGCACAGGAAAGTAATATTTCACTTACACCACAGATGGTAAATTACATAGCAGAAAAAATACAGGAGAATGTGCGTCAGATTGAGGGTACAATTACTAAAATTGCAGCTATGAAATTACTTCACGGCATAGAACCTACAATGGGTAATATACAGCAGATAATTAAAGATATTGAAACAGATACAAGACCTACATCTGTTTTAGTAGACGAAATTATAGAAAGTGTCGCTGATAAATTTGATGTATCAAAAGCTGATTTAGTTTCTGAAAAGAGACAATCCAATATTTCTTTGGCAAGACACGTTGCTATGTATATTATAAGAGAAGTAACAGGTCTTTCACTTGAAAATATCGGTAATAAATTCGGCGGAAAAAAACATTCAACAGTAAAGCACTCAATAGACATCGTAGTTGACAAAATGGCACACGATATAAAGTTAAAAAATTCTGTTAATAATATAATAAAGCAGTTTTCAAATAATTAAAGTTTTGAAAAAGTTTTGAACTTTGAACATAAAACTTTTGAACAGTTTGAACATTAATTTTATTATTCTGTTTTAGAATTATTTTATAAACATTATACAAACACTGTTTTAAACATTATTTTTTCCTTAAAAAGTCAGAAAAACCAACACTTGTAAGGGTTTTGAACAGTTTAAACAGCCTCTACTATTACTACTAATATTATAGTAAAGTTATGTTATGTAAAGTAAACTCCGTAAACGAAAAATAAGAAGAAGGGAGATGTGCGGAAGCATTCTGATGTAGAAAACCGCACTGTCACTTGAAATGAAAATTATATGCAATACTTCAGTACTTGCCGAAGCGGCCGCAAACGTACAAAAAGCCGTTATGACAAAGACAACTATGCCTATTCTTGAAGGTATACTTTTTACTACGGTTGAAAACGGTGTAAAACTTACAGGTTATGACCTTGAAATAGGTATTGAAACTGTTATTGAAGCTGATGTAATAGAAGAAGGTTCCGTTATTCTTAACGCAAAGATATTCTGTGACATTATCAGACATATTCGTTATGATAAAGTTATATTTGAAACGGACGATAAATTACAGTGCAGAATTTATTGCGGAGATACCGATTATAACATAACGGGTATCAATCCCAAAGATTATCCGGAATTGCCTGTTATTATAAACGGTAAAAATATAGAGATTTCACAAAAAACTCTTAAAGACATGATTAAAAAGACTATATTCTCAGTTGCGGTAAACGATGTAAGAGTAATTCACAAGGGTATCAAGTTTGAGATTGTTGCAGGGGAGATAAGACTTGTTGCCATTGACTCTCACAGAATTGCATTAAGACGCGAGTTTATTGAATATAATGATGAAGATGTTTCATTCGTTGTACCTGCAAAAACAATGAGTGAAATTATGAAACTCATTCCTGATGACGATAATTTCATAAAAATAGGTCTCGGAAGAAGACATATTCTTTTTGAAATAAACGGTTATACTGTTATTTCAAGGCTTCTTGAGGGTGAGTTTATGAAATATGAGTCAATAATTCCTCAGTCATTTAATACGGTTGTAAGAGCCAAAACAAAGAATCTTATAGAGTGTATTGAAAGTGTTTCACCTTTTATTACAGACAGATTCAAAGCTCCTCTTAAAATGGATTTTAACGACAATGAGCTTAAAATTTCTACAGCAACAGCTTTAGGCGTTGCAAACGACAGACTTGATGTTTCCATTGACGGTAATTCCATTTCTATAGGTATTCAGTCAAGATACATTCTTGATGCTCTTCGTGCCGGAGATGAAGATGAAATTCTTGTAAATATGGTAAATCCTCTTTCACCTGTTTGCATTTTACCTACTACCGGCAATTCATTTCTTTACCTTATTTTACCCGTAAGATTAACATAAATATTGTAAACCAAGGTTTTTGATTTTATGAAAAAAGTAATTAAAGTTAAAGCTATAAAAAAAGAGAATAAGACGGTATTTATTGATACTGATTTTATAAAGCTGGATTCGCTTTTAAAGCTTTGTGATATCGCACAAACAGGCGGTCATGCTAAAATTCTTATTACAGACGGAGCCGTAGAGGTTAACGGAGAAGTTTGTGAGCAAAGAGGAAGAAAAATAAAACCGGGTGATCAAATAAGATTTGAAAATACCGTTTATACTGTTGAATCAAAATGAACGTTAATCGCATTCAAGTAAAAAATTACAGAAACATCAGTGAAGCAGAGATTTTTCCGGATAAAGGTGTAAATGTAATTTTCGGTGAAAATGCTCAAGGAAAAACAAATATTCTTGAAAGTATATGGCTTTTCAGCGGTTTTCGTTCATTCCGAGGTTCAAAAGATAACGAATTAATAAAATTCGGTGAAGAATTTTTAAAATCAGAGATTGATTTTTACGGTGCGGGAAGAGAACAGTCTGCCAAAATTATTATTAGCCGTCAATCAAAAAAAATTCTTCTTAATTCAGTACCTCTTAATGCGGCATCAAAATTCATAGGTAATTTTAATTGTGTTGTTTTTTCTCCCGCATATCTGTCACTTGTAAAGGGGAGTCCTTCCGAAAGAAGAAGATTTATTGATACTGCAATATGTCAGATAAAGCCGTCGTTTACAAAAGTCATTTCAGATTATAACAAAACTCTTGTTCAGCGTAATTCATTTTTAAAAGATTTAAAATTTAATAACAGTGCTTATGAATTTTTAGAAATATGGAATGAAAAAATTGCATCACTTGCGGCTGTTATAATTAATGAGCGTATTGATTATATAAAAAAGCTGTCGTCTGCTGCTGCAATTATTTATTCAGGTATTTCCGGTGAAAAAGAGGAAATGAGTATTGAATATAAAATGCGTGTTTCACCTAACAGATATGAAGCTTTAAGTGATAAGGTTGAAAAAAGCAGAATTATTGAATTAATTAAACAAAGTGAAAACAGCGATGTAATGTACGGCAGTACAAATATCGGCGCTCATCACGATGAAATTGAAATTAAAATAAATAATATGTCTGCAAAAAGTTTTGGTTCACAGGGTCAGCAAAGATCTGCCGCACTTGCATTAAAATTGGGTGAAGCAGAGATTTTAAAAGATATTACGGGCGAAAGACCTGTTGCTTTGCTTGACGATGTTATGAGTGAGCTTGACGTTAACAGGCAGGATTATATTCTTAACCATATAAAAGATTGGCAGGTTTTTATAACCTGTTGTGAACCGTCAACGGTGTTGAGACTGTGTGAGGGCAAAACCTTTAAAATAAGTAACGGAAGGCTTGAATGAAATGTATTTACATCTCGGTCAGTCAACCGTAATAACTACAAAAGATATTATCGGAATTTTTGATATGGATAATACCACCGTTATGAAATCAACGAGAGATTATCTTACTAAAGCTGAAAAAAGCGGTGAAGTTGTAAACGTATCTTATGAATTACCTAAATCTTTTATAGTATGTACGGATAAAAAAAATAAATCAAAAAAAGTTTATATATCACAGATTTCGCCGTCTACTTTATTAAAGAGAGCAAAATCTAAACAATTCGATTAAAGAAAGGATGTTTTTCTTGGACGAAGAAAAAAAAGAATTTAACGCTGCCGATTTTGAACAGCGAGACAGCGTTATGACAAATGATGAAGATATTGAAACAATGGATACGGCTGTCACCGATGAGTACGGTGCCGGTCAGATTCAGGTTTTGGAAGGTCTTGAAGCAGTCCGTAAGCGTCCCGGTATGTATATAGGCTCAACAGGTGAAAGAGGACTTCATCATCTTGTTTATGAAATTGTAGATAACTCAATAGATGAGGCTCTTGCAGGATACTGTACTCATATTGAAGCAACAATTCTTCCCGATAATGTTATTGAGGTAAGAGATAACGGCCGTGGTATTCCCGTTGATATTAACGAACAGCAGGGACTTCCAGCTGTTACGGTTGTTCTTACTGTTCTTCATGCAGGAGGTAAATTCGGCGGCAGTGGTTATAAGGTTTCCGGCGGTCTTCACGGCGTTGGTTCATCTGTTGTTAACGCTCTTTCAGAATGGCTTGAAGTTGAGGTTTCAAGAAACGGAAACGTTTATAAACAGAGATTTGAAAGAGGTAACATTGTTTCTGACCTTGAAATTGTAGGTAAGAGTGAAGAAACAGGTACGCTTATCCGTTTTAAAGCCGACCCTCAGATTTTTACGGATACAACCGTATATAACTTTGAAACCTTACAAAGAAGACTGCGTGAAAGTGCATTCCTTAATGCAGGTCTTTCAATTACTCTTTCCGATTACCGTGACGACGAAAATCCCGTTGATGAGGTATATTGCTATCACGGCGGACTTTCGAGCTTTGTAACGTTTGAAACGGAGTCAAGAGGACTTACGGCAATTCACGATAAACCTATGCATTTTTCAACCGTTGTAGGTGATAAATATGCCGAAGTTGCTATGCTTTACAATGACGGATATAATGAGCTTATACTTTCATTTGCTAACAACGTAAGAACTATCGACGGCGGTACTCACGAAGAGGGCTTTAAGAGAGCTTTAACAAGAGTTTTCAACGATTACGGCAGAAAATACGGTCTTTTGAAAGAGGCTGACAAAAATCTTTCCGGTGATGATGTAAGAGAAGGTATTTGTTGCGTAATCAGCGTTAAGCTTACGGAAGCTCAGTTTGAAGGTCAGACAAAGGGTAAGCTGGGTAATACAGAAATGACACAGATTGTATCACAGCTTATCTATGATAAGGTTATGACCTATTTTGAGGAAAATCCCTCTGTTGCAAAACTGATTTTTAATAAATCACTTGATGCATCAAGAGCGAGAGAAGCCGCAAGAAAAGCAAGAGAGAATGCAAGAAGAAAAACTGCTCTCGGCGGTAATTCTCTTCCCGGTAAGCTTGCTGACTGTATTGACAAAAACCCCGAAAACACAGAAATTTATATCGTAGAGGGTGACTCTGCGGGCGGTTCTGCAAAGGGTGGCAGAGACAGAAATATTCAGGCTATTCTTCCTCTTTGGGGTAAAATGCTTAACGTTGAAAAGTCAAGACTTGATAAGGTTATCGGTAACGATAAGCTTTCTCCCGTTGTTACAGCTCTCGGTACAGGTATTGACGAAGATTTTGATATAAATAAGCTGCGTTATCACAAAATCGTTATTATGGCCGATGCCGACGTTGACGGTGCTCACATCAGAACACTTCTTCTGACATTCTTTTTCAGATATATGCGTCCTCTTATTGATTACGGCTACGTTTATATAGCACAGCCTCCTCTTTACAGGCTTACAAAGAATAAAAAGCATTATTATGCTTATTCAGACGAGCAGAGAGATTCAATAATGAGTGAAATCGGTCAGTGCGACATTCAGCGTTACAAGGGTCTTGGTGAAATGGACTCAGAACAGCTTTGGGAAACAACAATGAATCCCGAAACAAGAATTATGCTTCGTGTAACTCTTGAAGACGCAATCGAAGCTGACAGAACATTCTCTATTCTTATGGGTGACAAGGTTGAACCAAGAAGAGAGTTTATTGAACAAAACGCAAAGTACGTTAAAAATCTTGATATTTAACATCCGTAAAGGAGTATAAAATTTATGGACGAAAATAATAACATAAATGACACTTCAATGGAAGAAAATGCAGTTATTGCCGATTCTTCCGATGAAGGCGGAAAGGTTATAGACGTTGATATTATTAAGGAAATGAGAACATCTTTCCTTGACTACTCGATGTCAGTTATAACATCCAGAGCTTTGCCTGATGTAAGGGACGGTTTAAAGCCCGTACACAGACGAATTCTCTACACAATGTTTGAAAACAGACTTATGCCTAACACAGCTTACCGTAAATGTGCCGATACAGTCGGTGCAGTGCTTGGTCGTTATCATCCCCACGGTGACTCTTCCGTTTATGATGCGATGGTACGTCTTGCACAGGATTTCTCAATGAGATATATGCTCGTTGACGGTCACGGTAACTTCGGTTCGGTTGACGGGGACCCGCCGGCTGCTTACCGATATACAGAGTCAAGAATGAGCAAACTTTCACTTGAAATGCTTACCAATATTGACGAAGAAACGGTTGACTTTATGTCTAACTATGATGACCGTCTTAAAGAGCCTGTAGTTCTTCCTTCAAAATTTCCTAATCTGCTTGTAAACGGTTCAACAGGTATTGCTGTTGGTATGGCAACCAATATTCCTCCTCACAATCTTGGTGAAACAATCGACGCTCTTTTTTGTCTTATGGATAATCCCGAGGCATCCGTTGCGGAGCTTATGGAACATATAAAGGGACCTGATTTTCCTACGGCAGGTATTATTATGGGTAAGTCAGGTATCAGGGCGGCTTATGCAACGGGCAGAGGTAAAATGGTGCTTCGTTCAAAAGCTGAAATTGTTGAAACAAAAAACGGCAGATTCCAGATTGTTGTAACTGAGCTTCCTTATCAGGTTAACAAAGCAAGACTTATTGAATCTATTGCAGACCTTGTTAAGGATAAAAAAGTTGAGGGTATTTCCGATATTAATGACTACTCGAACCGTGAAGGTATTAATGTTGTTATTGATTTGAAGCGTGATGCAAATCCTCAGGTTGTTTTAAATCAGCTTTTCTCATTCACACAGCTCCAGATTTCTTACGGTATAATTATGCTTGCTCTTGTTAACGGCGAGCCGAAAATTCTTACTCTTAAAGAAATTCTTAATCATTATATCAATCATCAATGCGATGTTATTACAAGAAGAACACGTTTCAGACTCCGTAAAGCGGAAGAAAGAGCACATATTGTTGAAGCTCTTATAAAAGCACTTGATATTATTGACGAAGTTATTGCTTTGCTTAAAAAGTCAAAGAGTGTTCAGGAAGGTAAGCTTGCCTTAATGGAAAACTTCGGCTTTGATGAAATTCAGGCTACTCACATCGTTCAGATGCGTTTAGGTCAGTTAACAGGTCTTGAAAGACAGAAGCTCGATGATGAAATGGCAGAACTTCGTGCAAAAATTGCAGAATATAACGAGATTCTTTCATCTCATGAAAAGGTGCTTGAAATCATCAAGGGTGAACTTAACGAAATAAGAGATAAATTCGGTGACGAAAGAAGAACAGAGATTCAGAATGTCAGCGGAGAGGTTGACATTGAGGACCTTATTCCCGAAGAAAACTGTATTTTTACTCTTACAACAATGGGATATATCAAGCGTCAGACTGCTGATACCTATAAGCTTCAACGCAGAGGCGGTAAAGGTGTTATCGGTATGACAAGGCGTGAAGAGGATGTTGCTGAAACAATGTTCTCATGCTCGACTCATGATTATATTATGTTCTACACCACCAAAGGTAAGGCTTACAGACTTAAAGGTTATGAGATTCCCGAGGGCGGCAGAACAAGTAAGGGTATGAATATTGTAAATCTTCTTCCTCTTGAACCGGAAGAAAAGATTTCAGCCATGATTCGTGTTCCCGGTGATGATTTTGATAATGAAGAAAGAGAAGATATGTACCTTTGTATGTTCACAAGAAAGGGTATAATCAAGAGGTCTTCACTTTCTGAGTACAAAACAATCCGTAAAACAGGTATTATTGCAATCAATCTTGATGAAGATGACGAGCTTGCATGGGTTAAGCTCACTCACGGTAATGACGATATTCTTGTTGCCACAAAGAAAGGTATGTCAATCCGCTTTAACGAAAATGATGCAAGAGCTATCGGCAGAACTGCAAGAGGTGTAAGAGCTATCAGTCTTAAAGACGGTGACGAAGTTGTCGGTATGGATATTATTACCGATGAAAGCTGTGTTCTTACCGTAAGCGAAACAGGTTACGGCAGACGCAGTATGGGTTCTGATTACAGAGTTCAGTCAAGAGGCGGTCTGGGTCTTATTAACTACCGCACGGAGCAGTACGGCGATGTTGCGGCTTTAAGAGTTGTTAACGAAGAAGACGACATTGTTATTATTTCTTCCGACGGCGTTATTATCAGAATTCCCGTTAACAGTATAAGCATCTTTGCAAGACCTTCAAAAGGTGTAAGAGTTATGAAAGTCAAAGACGGCGAGAGAGTTGTAACTCTTACGGATATTGAACACAGTGACGAGGAAACAGACTCCGAAGAACCAGAAAATTCCGAAATCACACAAGAAAATAACGAATAATAAATAAACGTTAGGGTATCTCTATAAACTTAATGCAGCTTTTGTACTCTTAATTTTCAGAGATACCCGTTTTTCAAATGAGGTTTGGATATGGGTAAAAGAAATATTAACAATGAGGTTGTGGATATACCTCAGAAAAAGAAAAAAAGTGCAAAAAAAGTAATAATTGCAGTTATTGCAGTTATTCTTGTACTTGCAATAGGAGTTGTCGGTGCAGTTTATATTTATATAAACTCCTTGGGTATCAATTATCACACGGAAGATGATATAATTCCTGATGATGAGCTTGAAACAAGTGATGATATTCTTTATGATGACATTGAAGAAGAGGATGTTTCTGAGTATTATGAGATTATCAGCACTGTAAGAGGTGACAACAGCCTTTCTTCAACCCTTTATAATTGGTATCACAGCGGCGGAGATATTATGTCCTCAAAAAATGTGCTTAATATTCTCATTATCGGTGTTGACAGCAGAAGCGGTAAAATTCAAGGCAATAGTGACGTTATGATGCTTGCATCCGTTAATAAAGAAAAGCAGTCCATTACTCTTTGTTCTTTCCTGCGTGACAGCTATACTTATTTTGAATCTTCAAGCGGAAAAGGTTATTATTCAAAGCTTAATGCCGCATTTTCTTACGGCGGTGCTGATTGTCTTGTAAAAGCAATCGAAAATAACTACAAAATTGCTATTGACTATTTTGTAGCAGTTGATTTTTCAGCATTCCAAAAGGTTATTGATGAAATCGGCGGTGTAACACTTGATGTTACACAGGCTGAAGCTAAAGCTATGGAAAATTACGGTAATATTTCGGGTATTCCATACGGTGATGATGTATTACTTAACGGTGAACAGGCTCTTCTTTTTGCAAGAATGAGAAAAATTTATGCCTCCGGTGATGTTAAGAGAACAGAAAATCAGCGTGAAGTTATAAATGCTATTATCAAAAAGACAAAAGATTTGAGTATTGCTGACCTTAATGATGTTGTACAGACTTTAGGCGAATATGTTTATACCGACTGTTCTGCGTCAAAGATAATCTCATTGGGAACAAATGCAATTTTGGGTCAGTGGTATAACTATCAGGTTTATTCTATGGAATCACCGCCTGAAAGTGCAAGACAGGCTCATAACGGCAATTCATGGATGTGGATTGTTGACTATCCCTATTCAGCACAGTATGTACAGAAGCAGATTTACGGTCAGACAAATATTGTTATTGAATAATTCATAATGCACAATGCATAATTAATATATTTGTAGGTATGGATGAAAATAATATAGTTTTAGCTAAAAGTAAAAAGTTTGCAGTCAGAATCGTTAATCTTTATAAATATCTGCGCTATACAAAAAATGAATATACATTGGCTGATCAGATATTAAGAGCAGGTACGAGTGTCGGTGCAAACATATGTGAAGCTGTCAGAGGTTTCAGTAAATCAGATTTTCTGTACAAAATGAATACTGCATTGAAAGAAGCATATGAAGCAGAATTTTGGCTTGAAGTTTTATATGAAACAGAGTATATTACTGAAAATGAATTTAAAAGTATTTATTCGGATTGCGTAGAGCTTGCCAAATTACTTACAGTAATTGTAAAGTCAAGCAGAGATTTTGAAAACACATAATTATGCATTATGCATTATGCATTGTGCATTAAAAAAAGGGTGATAAAAATGTTCAAACATGAAAATTTAAAAGGCAGAGTAGCAGTAGTAACAGGCGGCGGCGGTGTTCTTTGCAGTGCATTTGCAAAAGACCTTGCGGCACAGGGTGTAAAGGTTGCTGTTCTTGACCTTAATAAGGATGCAGCACAGGCAGTTGCGGATGAAATTAATGCAAACGGCGGTACAGCTATTGCCGTTGGCTGTAATGTTCTTGAAAAAGAAAGTCTTGATGCAACAAGAAACGAAGTAAACGAAAAGCTCGGTACTTGTGATATTCTTCTTAACGGTGCAGGCGGCAATAATGCAAGAGGCAATACCACAAAAGAAAAGTTTGAACTTTCCGATATTGCAGAAAAGGCAGAGGGTGTAAAGACTTTCTTTGACCTTGATGCAAAGGGTATTGAGTTTGTTTTTAATCTTAATTTTCTGGGCACTCTTCTTACTACACAGGCGTTCGCTATTGATATGGTAGGCAAAGAAAACACAACAATTATAAATGTTTCTTCAATGAATGCTTTTCGTCCTCTTACAAAAATTCCTGCGTATTCTGCGGCAAAAGCGGCAATTTCAAACTTTACTCAGTTTATGGCAGTTCATTTTTCCGAGGTTGGTATAAGAGTTAATGCTCTTGCACCGGGATTCTTCTCAACAAACCAGAACAAAGCTCTTCTTTACAACGAGGACGGTTCACTTACTCCCCGTTCAGAGAAAATTCTTACACATACACCTCTCGGACGCTTTGGTGTTCCCGAGGATTTGACAGGTGCACTTCTTTTCCTTGCAGATGAAAGCTATTCCGGATTTGTTACAGGTGTAATTCTTCCCATTGACGGCGGATTTGCAGCATATTCGGGCGTATAAACAATAATTTAATTCATAATTCAAAATTCAAAATGCATAATTAATTTATATTAAAAATTGTGCGTAACGCTTGGATTTTTGGTATTATAATTTGTTTAAAAGGCGAAGCCTTTTCCTTAATTATGAATTATGCATTAATAAATTATTGTTTACAGAAAGGATGGTAAATTATGTTTGATAAAATAATTGCGTTTTTTATGTCGATAATTATGTTTTTCGCTTCACTTTTTGGTATAAATATGGCAAAGGTATATTCATTTGAAGATGTTTCTTACGGCGAACATGAAAGACAGATACTTGATTTGTACATTCCCGAAGAAAATGACGGTACAGTAGGTCTTATTCTTATGATTCATGGCGGTGCATGGATAGGCGGGGATAAGAGTGCATACACACAAACAGCAAAAAAAGTTGCAAAAGATTACGGCTATGCTGCTGCTTCAATAAATTACCGTTATCTTTCAGAAGATGTTAATATGTATGATATACTTGCTGATATTGAATCAGCAGTAGCAAAAATTAAAGCTCTCGGTGAAGAAAAAGGTGTTAAAATTGAAAAGATGCTCCTTACAGGTCACTCTGCGGGAGGGCATCTCTCAATGCTGTATGCGTATTCAAAAGCATCAGTTTCAGCAATAGAACCTGTTGCAGTTGTTGATTACAGCGGTCCTACGGATTTGACAAATGAAGAGTATTGGACAAACAATCTTGGTGAAGGTACTGCCGCACAGCTTATAAGTTGGGCAACAGGTAAAAACATAACTGTTACGGAAGATTTGACAACTTACAGAAATGAAATTCTTGCGGTTTCTCCCATAGCGTATGTTAATACAGCTGTACCTACCGTAATTGCTCACGGTGAAAAGGATTCAATTGTTCCTTATCAGAACGCTGTTGATCTTGATGCAGCTCTTACCGTGGCAGATGTAAAACACGACTTCGTATCTTATCCCAATTCTGACCACGACCTTGGAAATGATAAAGATTGTGAAGAAAAAGCATATTCATTGTACATTGAATATGCCGCCGCGTACCTTAAATAAATTGTTACAGGGGAAGCATTTTCCCCTGTTTTTTTTGGATAATTATTATTTTTCTATTGACTTACGGTTAATTTTATTTATAATTATAATTGGTATTGAATACTAAATCAAAAACGGAGGTTGTTTTATGTTTGAAAGTTTAATATCAATGTTAATGACATTTATATTAATGATTCTTTCTATTTTCGGTGGTTCAGGAGAAATTGTAAAACCTGACGGTTCAACTGATGATTCTGAAAATATACCGGAATATAATTACACCATTAATGAAGATCATTATGCATTTAAAAATTTACAGTACGGTGAGAGTACAGAAAGAACGGTTCTTGATCTGTATGTTCCCAGAACGAACTCAAAGTGTGAAATGGGTCTTATACTCTATATTCACGGCGGCGGTTGGATAATGGGTGATAAAGATTCAACCGGATACTCAAATGCCGCAAAAGAATATGCACTCGAAAACGGTTATGCCTGTGCAGCAATCAATTACAGCTATCTTTCCAAAGATACTGATATGTACGACCTGTTGGATGATATAACAGATGCACTTACGGCTATCAAATATGCCGGTGAGCAGGTTGCCGTTACTATTGACAAAACTATCATGTACGGTTATTCCGCAGGTGCACATCTTTCACTCCTCTATTCATACTCAATGGGAGATGTCGCTCCTATTGAACCTGTTGCAGTAGTAAGCTTTGCAGGTCCTACAAATTTAGCTGCTCAGGAATATTGGACAACTGCAACAGATATTAAAGACAATTATTATACATCAGTACCGGACGGAAGCGGCAGAGATGCACTTTCATATATTCTTTCATGTGCTGTATCTGAATCAATCAACAGTTATGCAGATGTTCAGACTTACAGTAACGATCTTCTTACAGTTTCACCTGTCAACTATGTAAAAACAGCAGTACCCACAATTCTTGTTCATGGTAAGCAGGATGTTACCGTTCCTTATGAAAATGCTGTTGAACTTGACAGTCTTCTTACAGCATCAAATATTAAGCATAAGTTTATTTCTTATGATACTTACGGTCATGAAGTTGGTGCTACAGACGCAGTTGTTGAAGAGGTCAACACATATCTTGATTCTTATGCAAGCTCTTATCTTACAAGTGTTAAAGATATTATGAATATTCCCGAAACTTTTGAGTTCACATATCTTCAGTATCCTGCAGAGGCAGTAAAGACTCTTGCAGATAACAACATAACTGTGTCAACACTTACAGCAAGAGCAAACAAAAATGATGACGATGTTTATGCCGCATGTCAGGGTTATGAAGATGTAAACGGTGTTGTAATTTCTCCATATTATACAGCTTCTGTTGACGGTACATCCATTCCAGTTTATGCAGCAACTACTTATATTGGTGCGACAGGTAAGGGTGCACTTCATTCATACTCTGAAATTTATATTACAGAAGATATGGCTGATAACACATTTGAGATTAAGCTCAACTCTGCTGACCTCAAGATTAAAGATGCAGTTTATATGACCACATCTGAAAAGGTATCAGCATCAGTTTCAAGCGGTGTTATGACTGCTGAGCTTTCCGGCTACGGTATTTATACATTCCTTTTCAACAGCGAAAGCCAGGAATATGCATACACACTCTTTGTCCGTGAAGAGGTTGATGATGATGCAGAAATTGCAGCACTTGAAGCACAGGGATATAGTGTAACTGTTTGCGAAGGCTATATAAACAACTACGGTACTGAAAATTACTACCTTCCTATCACAGGAGCTTCTAACTACGTAATTTACCTTAAAAAGGGTTGTTACATCGCAGCTGCAAGCAAACAGAATATAAGCAGTGATGCTGACCTTTATACAGAAGGCTCAGATCTTGCAGGTATCGGAGGTCTTACAAGAAATCCTTTCTGTGGCGGTTCCGGTGTTAATAATGTAAAGATTATGGGCTACGGTACTATTGACTTTACCGACCTTGACAGAACAGAAAGAAAAGGTATTGTATTGTCATGGGGTAGCAATATCGAAATCAGCGGCATCAAGCTTATCAACTCTGCTGAATGGGCAATTCAGACATACAGAATAAACGGTCTTACAATCAAGGATGTTGACATATTCGGCTACAGACTTAATGCTGACGCATTTGATATTTGTAACACACAGAATGCAACAGTTACTAACTGCTTCGCACGTTCGGGTGATGACTTGTTTGCTGTTAAGACCCTCGGCGGTGAAGATGCAGCTTCCTGCTATTCAACAAATATTACTTTTTCAGATTGTGTTGCATGGGCAAGTAAGGCAAGAGCATTCGGTATTTTAGGTGAAGCTAACCTTGATATCAGCGACATTACATTTAAAGACTGTGCTGTTATCTGTCATGATGCTACTTGGGGTGAATATGAAATTGCTGCAATCGGCATTATGGTTACAGAGTGTGCTCAGAAAGCAAATACAATTTCAAATGTTACATTTGAGAACATGAGAATTTACCGCAACGATGCAGCAGCATTCAGTATGTATGTTGTTAAAGAAGTAGGCAACAGTGTTACAATGAGTAATATAAACTTCAAGAATGTTTACTACAATTCCAATGCTGTTAAGAGTAAGGTATATACAACAAAGGATGGATGTTCATTACAGGCAACTCTTACAAATGTTTACTGTGGTACAACAAAACTTCCCGGTTCAAATTATGCAAATTATATTGATACAACATCAAATGTAAGCCTTGCATTTTATTGATAACTGATTTTAGGGCAGCGGTTAATCCGCTGCCCTTTTTTTGGATATTCAAAAAAATGTTAATAAACAATAATTTAGTAGAATATTAATGTGATAATTGTAGGGAGCGACGCCCTCGTCGCTCCGATTGATGAAAATGGTACATTTTCATCAATTCAAAAACATTAAAATTGTGCGTGTCCGATTGCAATAATCAAAATCGCAGATTTTGATTATTCAGAGCGACGAGGGCGTCGCTCCCTACGGTGCATACTATTTAATTTTTATTTCGCTAAATTATTGTTTGTTGAATGCCTGTAAAAAAAACTCCTTGTTTGCATACAAGGAGATTTTTATTATTCTGTTATCAGTATTTGATAGCGTATTCCGTAATATCAACTATTCTTGCCTCAAGTTCGGCGATATGAGCGTTTGCGGTAATGTCAATATTCATTGTTTGATTGATTGACTGAACCTGTCTTGTTTTGTAATTATAAATAAGAGTTACAGTGCAGTCTGTGTAATTAAAATTAATTTCACTCAAAGCAAGTGACGATATTGCAGTTATCTGCTCAAGTGCATCGTAAGGGTCAAAAATTCCGCTTATTGCACTTTGAGTTGATGTTGTTCCGTATGGTAAAATCTCGGGATTAAGTTCATCAACAACAGTTATAACAATTTTATACATATCATCTTCAAGTATTTCACAGTATGAGTTTTTAATTTTTTCCGCATCGGTGAGAATACATCCGTAAGATGAATTTATAACAGGAAGATTATTTGCATTACCTGCTGTATAATCAACGGTTTTTGCCGCACTTTTTGATGTAACATACCTTTCAATAATAGGTAAAACAAGGTTTCCCAACCCTCCGAGATTCTGATATTCGGTAGGAAGATTCTGATATCTTATTTTTGAAAATGCGGGAGCATCGTTTTTAAGCTGATTCATAACAGCCGTATATTCAGAGAGAATAGATGAAGCCGTAAGGTAAGACTTATCTGTTTTAATTTCTCGCACAGTACCGTCTGTATCTTTTACCGATATGGTTGTATTACCCCAACCCTCTTTGTACTCTTCACCTGCGGCATCGGTTATGGTTTCGGTTGTTTTTGAGTTTTCACCAGATTCTTTTATACTCACAACTGCCAGAATCAATGCAACTAACACAATTATTGTAAGGATAAGAGTTATGCAAAGCTTAATAATATTATTTTTTCTTTTTTTCTCTGCTTTTGCATTTTCGCGTTCCTGTAATTCTTCTTCATCAGGTTCAATATCAATAACAGTTTCTTCACCTATAAATTCCACACCGCAGAATCTGCAAAATTTTGAATCATCATCAATATCCTTCTGACAATTCGGACAAATCATAAAAGTACCTCCTTATTCATCCATAAAATCTGCAAATAAAGTCATAAATCCTGTTTCTTTATAGCCTTTGAGCGAAAGCATATCACCGGGAACGGATGCCGTAAAATAAGAAATGATAAATTGTGAATTTACCTGTGAACTTTCGCCAACATCAAGCTGTACAAGCTGATTGTCAATAAAATAAAAATTGAAAAATCCTCCGTTTTTGTCGTATCTGAAACATACACCGTCTTTTTCGTCAATAGTTACATCGGTGATGCTCGTAAGAGAATCTTTCATGCTGTCATAGTTTTTATCGCTGAAATCAAATGTAAGCATATCAACTGACAATCCGAATGTCTGCATAACTGCGTCGGTTAATTGAGCATATTGTTTCAGTGCAGCACGTTTAAAGTAAAGTTTGCCGTCAATTTTTATAATAGCAACCTCTGTGCCGTCAAGATTTGTAAGCATTTCAAAGTTATTGCCGTCAAATGCTACTGCAACAGGCGTACTGCCGCCCGCATCGGTTAAAGAACCTTCAAGATAGCATGAACGGTCAAGAAATGCTTTAACAAGAGCTTCACAGGATGCCATGTCATATGCAGACTTTGTTGTTTCTTCGCCCGGAACAGTTGTTTTTTCAACTATTGTGTGGGGATTTGCCGACAGTAAGGAATCATTCAAAGCGGTAGTTGCTTCACTTACGATGTTTTGAACATACTCTTTGTATTCTTCGGCAGAAATTGAAGCACCCTCTTCATTTGTAAAATTCTCTTCGTTAAATGCACTTTCCAATGCGTTATAGTCGATGGAATAAAGATCAGTTGTTGTTTCTTCTTCGGATGATGTTGCATCTTTGCTTCCTGCAAAATAGAAAACCAGTCCGCATACAACAGCAACAAGAATTACCGCAATTACAATGATTATTGCAGGCTTGCTTTTTTTGTCTGTGTTTTCTGTGGAAACAATATCAACGGTTTCTTTTACATCAAAGCGTATAGTTGATTTTTCTTCGCTGTTTTCATTGTTAATATTAAAATTATCTTCCATTTTATTTTACTCCTGTTTCATTAATTCTGTTATAAAGGATAGAAGGTTAGTCTTTTTATAGCCGTTTAATGATACCATATCGGCGGAATAATCTGTGGTAAATTCATCAAACTGAATAACAGTTTTTTTGCTTCCGTCTGTGTTGTACTGAACAAACTGGATAATTTCATCGTTCACAACAACAAAATCTATATTGTTCTTGCTGTCCTTGTATGTATAGCAAACAGCACTTTGTCCGTCATAGAGAGCTTCCGTCACCTCTGTGGGAGAATACCCATTGAATCCCGTGTTGTTAAAATCAAAGCTAAACGTACTTACATCAAGATCCATCATTTTCTGCACGGTAGAATTGATAACGGTGTATTTTTTTTCATTGGGATTTATAAGATAGAACTCGTCGTCGAGATACAGTATACCCATGTCAATGCCGTCCATTTCGGAATAAACGATAAAGTCATTACCGTTCATGGCAAGCTCCATAGGAGCACTTTCACCGTTCGATATCATTATGCCGTCAAAATAATAATGACCTTTGAAAAATGAATTAATCTGACTTAAAACTGAATCTGCTGCAGATGTGGAGTTTTCTGTTTTTACGGTTGTTTTTTCTGTAACTGTTGATGATGAATTTGTTTTTTGCTCGGTTTTGTCTGTCGGAACGGTAGTAGCTTCGGGTTGATAAGCGGTTGTAAGAGTTGTTGTTATGTAATGCTCTTCGTATTCTTCCGCCAATTCATCATTCATATTTTCAAAGCTTATCTGAACATCATCACTCATGGAAACAGGCTCGTAAGTTGTAGAATCACCTGATTCCTCTGTACCAAATGATTCATTGTTGTCAGGTTCGGTTGTTCCCGATTTTGTTACCGTAACAGCAACTATTACGGCAATAATTAAAATAACTATGATTACACCAATTATTATGTACTTTGTTTTTGCGTCCATTTTTCTCATTCCTCAAAATATAATTTTACATTATATTTTAACATAAGAAACAGTATAATGCAAGACGGTAAAAACAGAAAAAGCACCGTGGCGGTGCTAATTCAGATTCTGCATATATTCATGCATGGCTTCCGCTACGATTTTGCTGTGGGCGACTGCTTCAACAACCGTTCTCG
>CAZBVV010000020.1:0-23710 GCA_964495345.1 uncultured Eubacteriales bacterium | reverse complement strand
AATTCAGTGGTAATATAACAAAAATGCATTAAAGGACGGCTGAGCCGTCCTTTTTTAATTAATATAATCATTAAACGGCAGAATAATGCAGTAAAGTTTATCAAACAAAAGAATTGACAGCATAGCAGAACACCCGAAGCGATTGCCTCGGGTGTGTTTTTTTGATAATTTAGCACAGTCTAATAAGCCGCCATCTTTGAGGGAGGTGGCTTTTGCAAAGCAAAAGACGGAGGGAGTTTAAGAATTGAAAATGCAGCAGAAACGTCATTTTTTACTCCCTCAGTCTGCTAACGCAGACAGCTCCCTCGGAGAGGGAGCCTTGTTTCTCTTTTCTAAATTATTGTTTACCAATGAGCCATACCGCAATCGCAGTACTGATTTGTGCCGAAAATGCGGCAAATGAATTTTGCAATCTTCCAGATGAACTGCATAAAGCTGTTTGTGCTGTGGCAAAGGTGGGAGCAGTTCCAATCAAAAGCAACGCTGTTTGACGCATCATCAGCAACAATATTCATTGTTCTACCATCGGTAATGTTTGCCGTTACAGTATCAGTTCCGTCAGCAGTTTCATATGTGACGGTGATATTATTAAGACCTGCAACCTGAATGCCGTTGTCAGTTTCGGTTGCTGTAACCTCATCACCCGATGCCGTACCGGTGATAGTGGTTGTAATCAAAGTTCCGTTTTCATCAGCATTAACAAATGTTATAACAGCATTGTCATTTGCTTTTGATTCAAATGCTACACTGTTTGTACCGTCATCATCTACATTAAACTGTGCATTTGCACCGGCATTAATTGTTGCAGTTACAGAAGAATTAACATCTGAAACAGTTATTTCAGAATTATCTTCCGGAGTAAGTGTAACATTGGTTACATTATCTTCAAGCCAATACAGTGAAGAATTGCTTGATTGAGTGTTTTCTGCACCTGTAGTTGAATCATATGTACCATATATTTCAACAAAAGCTACATTGCTTTCCAGCCTGCTTGATGAATTAACTAAAAGGTGATACTGACTGAAATGTGTAAATTCGAATACCGATTGACCACCTAATTTCAGCCCCATATTGTAAATTTTATCGCCTATAGATTCATATGAAATCCAGCTGTTTTCGGAATTATAGTTATAATCTGTATCATTTGATAAACTTTCATCCGGAACACAATATTGCCATGAAGAAAAGTCCCTGCTTATTTTTAATTCTTTTAAATCAAAGAAGTTTGAATCATCAATCAGAATGGTGATTTCATCAATATCTTCTCTTATGCCTACAGCATACAATGCGTGCATATACTTGTTTGACTTGTTAAATGCAACTGTTATTACAACATCTTCGCCTTCACCGCTAACATAATCTTTAACAGCATTATACAATCCTTCCAAGTCATTTTTTGTAGCATCTCTGTTGTCTATTGATTCGCTATCAAACTGATATATGTGAGCATATTTTATATATTCCTGAACAGTAGCATTAAACACAGGTGAATACAATGTTGAGATTCTGTGGTTTTGTATTCTTGACAGCGTTTCAGCTGTGACAACATCATCACTGAATGTACTTATTAATTGTTTGTTTTGCAGTAACGCTGCTGTTGTTCCTGCCATTCCGTAACATACGCCGTGTGCTCCATTCTTTTCTTTGGTAGAATGAAGCCACCAACCCTTTACTGTCCCGTAAACATCTGTGTATACATTTCGTTCTATTGAATAATCAAGATTTGTAAATCCATACTTATCTAAATCCGGGTCATACCCATCCGGATATTGCTCTGCTGATTGGTATTCTGCAAATTCAGCTAAATCTATATATATTGCCGGACGAATACCATGAAAAGTCATTTGAGTATGACCATAATTATTACTTTCTCTATCGAAAGTGTGCCCATCAAAATAAACACCACAAATATTAATACCAAGAAAACTTGCTGCTGTTTGCGTTATCCATATTGAGGCTCCATTTGCGACCATAAGACCTTGAGCTTTTGCGTAATCTGTTCCATATGCTATGCGGGAAGTATCACTAGTAAATCCATACGCAGTATTAGTTGTGTCGTTTTTTGTTAATAAAATAATTTTACCATTTGTTTGTGAGTTTATTAAATTTTCATAAGATCCTGTAAAAGCTGTATAATAGAAATCATTGTTTAGCCATTCTTTAATATCACTTTTTTCATAATTATTAGCTAATATTGTTCTTGCTGAATCTTTCCAATACCTGGCGGACCATGTACTTGTATTACCTGTAGAATATAAATTATTATTAAAAGATTGACTATCAATAATACTTTCACATAAAAGCAAGCCTTTGTCTGGATCCAGTATTCTCCACTTCAAAGATTCAAATTTAAACCAATATACATTATTAATCAGGTATCCATTTGACTTTTGATAATTAAAACATGTTTCTGTACTTTTGTATGTTGCAAATCCTGGTCTATATGTTGAAAACTCTATTGCTCTATATCGTTCATTGTTATATGTAACATCTTTATATTTCATGTAATCACTCTCTTTTGCGGAGCCATCACACCAACCTGAACCTGAGCCACTCATATAACCATACGAGTTCCATGTAGCACTAATAGAATTTAACGACGAAATAAGAGCACTATCTGTTACTCTAGTTTGCGGATATGAACCTAACTCAACAATGTCACCAACATTGTAACTAACATCCGTTGCACTTGATGTTATACACATTACACCTGTAGGTACAAGCATAACTATTACAAGCAACACTGCCAGCAATTTTTTTGATAATTTTTTCATACAATTACCTCCGAATTTCTTTTATAAGTTTTATTATACGCGTTCTGTTTAAACAGCATAATTAACCAATCAGTACACTATCAGTCAGTCAATTATATAATCAGTCAATCAATGGTAAAATATTCCCGGTGATAAAAGTGATTAACACGAATGTACAGCAGTTGCTTGACGACAAAAACAAAACCCGTTACTGGCTTGTAAAGCAAATGCAGACAACATACAAAACGGTCAACAAAATCTGCGATAACACTCTGACAGGGTTACAGCTTGAAACAATAGAAAAGCTGTGCCGGATTTTTGAATGTACGCCGAATGACCTGTTCACCATTGAAAATGATAACTGACAACCCATTCCGTCTCACCTGAGTTTTATTGCTCAGGTGCTTAATTTTTTTGCCATTTTGATACCCAAATGGTTATCACGGCTCGATTTTACCATACTTTTATTGTATTGTCAAGATAACCAAACGGTTATCGGAGGTAAAATTATGAGCTATTACAAAAGAATCCGTGAATTACGTGAAGATCACGATTTCACACAACGAGAAATTGCAAAAATGCTTGATATGCCGCAACCTCAATACTACCGTTACGAACAGGGATTCAGGGATATCCCCACGGATATATTAAAAAAACTCGCTGATATTTATAACACCTCAACCGACTATATTCTTGAAAGAACAAACAACTCAAAGCCATTATAAACACCCGAAGCGATTGCCTCGGGTGTGATTTTATTTACAATGTAACTCCGTCTTTGAATATTGCAATCTGTTCACAGTCTGCGTTTTCGTTAGCCGTTTTTTTGCCGTTTGCAGTATCAACAAGCAAACTGAAAAGCTCTTTTTCACATTCGTCAAAGCTTTTACCCTCTAAAAGCACGCCTGCGTTATAGTCTATCCAATGTTTTTTTCTTTGTGCAAGCGAGGAATTTGTCGAAAGCTTCATTGTAGGAACAGGGCCGCCGAGAGGTGTACCTCTGCCTGTGGTGAACAGCACAACTACTGCACCTGCCGCCGCAAGATTTGTAACGGACACAATATCGTTCCCCGGTCCGTTTAAAAGCGTAAGCCCTGATGTTTTGCATGGTGAATACATATCAATTACATCGGTAACAGCCGATTGACCGCCTTTTGTAATGCATCCCAAAGACTTTTCTTCAAGAGTTGTAATGCCGCCGTCCTTGTTGCCCGGTGACGGATTCTCATAAACAGGCTGACCGTGTGAAACAAAATAGTCCTTGAATGAATTAATCAGATTAATCGCATTATCAAAAACCGTTTTATTAACGCACCTTTCAAAAAGATACTGTTCCGCACCAAACATTTCGGGTACTTCCGTAAGTATAACTTTTGCACCCAATGATGTAAGATGTTCGCTCAATTTACCGCAAAGCGGATTTGCAGTAATACCCGAAAAACCGTCAGAACCGCCGCATTTAAAGCCGATGCACAACTTACTTATGGACTGTGCAGTTCTTTTATCTTGAGATATGACCGAATAAATCTCCTTAACAATATCAACACCTGTTGCAATTTCATCATCACACAGTTGAAGATTAAGAGTACGAATTCTGTTTTTATCGTAATCGCCTAAAAATTTGCCCATAAATTCAAGGTTGTTATTTTCACAGCCAAGACTTACAAGCAACGCACCGCCCACATTTGGATGTTTGCACAGTGCCGCCATACATTCGGCAGTTTTTTTGCTGTCGTCACCCAACTGCGAACAACCGTAAGGATGTGTAAACACATGGATATCTGCATCGGGGAGCAACTTCTTTGTTTCCTGTGCAATTTTTTCACAGGCGTAAGAGGCACATCCCACAGTAGGGAGAATGAATATGCTGTTTCGCACGCCAACTCTGCCGTCAGCACGCAAATATCCCATAAATTCAGCATTATCCGATACTTGATTATAAGGATATTCCGCATTGAACGTATAATCAAGCTTTTCATTCAACGATGTTTTCAGATTGTGGGAATGCACATGACCGCCTGCATTAATATTTTCGGTCGCAATTCCTATGGAGGTGCCGTATTTTATAACTTTATTGTTCTTTTCTATATTAACAAGTGCAATTTTATGTCCTACCGGAATATCATCAACAGCATAAACATCGCCAATCATATCACCTGTTGCTATTGGTTCAAGAGCAACCGCAACATTATCCTTTTCATTTATAATAATATATTTATTCATTTTAAAAACTCCATGGCAGATTTTACACCCGACGTGCGAATCATATCACAGCAACGCCCAACAAATTCTTCTGCACCCTCAAGCTCACAAAGATTCATTCCCCAAAATGATGTATTTGCCATTATCAATGACGCATAGTTCTCGTTTTCAAAGGCTTTGTTAAAAAACTCCAACACCGATTCGTCGTCACGAACAGGGTATTTTTCGCCATTACGCTCCTTTGCGTGATAAAATTCAATAAGACAAGCAAGAGAGAAAAGCAGATGTTTCGGAAATTTGCCGTCATTTGCACAGTCAATCAACGAGAGCAAACATCTTGCTTTGAATTTTGACACGGAATTAAGAGAAATATCAAGCAATTTATGGTCGATAAACGGATTGTTAAAACGCTGAAAAACAGCCGTTGCAAAATCTCGCAGCTCATTTTCCGGCAAATCAATATAAGGAATTATCTCGCTGTCGAGTGTATCACGGACAAATTTATTAAAATCCGAATCATTCATCATATCACGGACAATGTCGTACCCTGCAAGATATGCACCAAGTACGGATGCAGTATGAGCACCGTTAAGAATACGAACTTTTCTTTTTTTATATCCGCTTATATCATCGCAAAAAACAGCGTTAAGACCTGACTTATGAGCAGGAAATACATCTCGGAACGATTCGGGAGCTTCCAATGCCCAGAAGAAAAAAGGTTCTGCGGTGTCAAGCAGATTATCGTTATAACCAAGTTTTTCACAAATAGTGTCTTTCTCTTTAGCCGGATAACCTGTAACGATTCTGTCAACAAGAGTGTTTGAAAAACAGCATTTATTAAGCCATACCTTAAAATCAGCACCTAAATCCCACAAATCAGCATACATATTAACACATTTTAAAAGTTCATCACCGTTATTCTCGATAAGTTCAACAGGGAGAATAAGGAGCTTTGATTCATCACTGCCCGAAAAATGACTGTAACGCTCAAACAAAAATCTTGTAAGCTTTGCGGGGTATGATGCAGGCGGTGCATCGTGGAACTTATCCCTGTCGGAAAAAGCAATTCCTGCCTCGGTGGTGTTGGAAATAATAACTTTAAGGTCGGAGCTTTTTGCAATATCAAGCAAATCGGAAAAATCCTCATACGGATTTATACATCTTGATACGCTTTCAACAATTCTCGTCTTTTCAACGGGTTCACCATTCTCTCTGCCACGCAGAATAAGTGTATACAAGCCGTTCTGTTCATTTATAAGTCGGCAAAGTCCTTTTTCAATAGGCTGACAAATAACAACACTACCGCCGAACAGATTTTTTTGGTTCATTATATCAATAAGGTAATCCGCAAACGCTCTTAAAAAATTTCCCTCACCGAATTGAAGCACCTTTTCGGGATAAACAGTATTTCTTGAATGTATTTCAGATATATTTTTCATACTCTCACCCTTATACGAGTTTTTTTCAGTATACAACAATGAACCAACAAATGCAATCGGTTTGAGAAGATAAACATCAATTTATCGGTGAGCCTTTAATGTTATTTATCAGAGTTGACACGCGTTCAATTTGTATTTATAATAAGCAAAGAGGTGTAAATATGGAAATTCTTGAACAGTTTATTATGGGCAAAAAGGAAGAGCAATCACTCTGCGAGGACGGTCTTTTTATAAATGATGATTTTATTGCCGTTTTTGACGGCGTAACAAGCAAAAGCAACCGTACATTTGGCGGAAAAACAGGCGGAAGAGCCGCCATGGAAAAAGCAGTTGAGGTTATGGATTATATGCCGTTCGACATTGACGCAACAGAGCTTTTTGAAAAAATTAATTCCGCAGTTCTTTCCCTCTACGACGGAGAATCAACAGGTGAAGCGGCTGTGTGCGGCATTGTTTACAGCAAACATAAAAACGAAATCTGGTCTTTGGGTGACTGCCAATGCCGTATAAACTCACAATATTATCCCCATGAAAAAGAGATTGACACAATTCTTTCAAACGTTCGTGCGATTGTTCTTGAAATTGCGAAAATTGAGGGAGCAACAGATGAAGAGCTTTTAAAGCATGACATCGGCAGAGAATTTATACTCCCCATACTCAAAAAACAGCATCTTTTAGCCAATTCTGACAGTCGATTCGGATATGCTGTGCTTAACGGAATGTCATTCGACTGCAATAAAATTGAAATACATACCGTTAATGACGGCGATACTGTTGTTCTTGCAAGTGACGGCTATCCGTTCCTTTACAGTTCACTTGAACAATGCGAAAATGAGCTTGAAAGAACGATAAAAGAAAATCCCCTTTGCGACAGCAGTTATGTGTCTACAAAGGGAATTTTACCGGGCAACAAATCATTTGATGACCGTACTTTTATAAAATTTATTGTGTAAAATATTTTTGGATATCATCAAAATTATCGGTCTGAGAGAGTGCAAACATTAATTTTGCACTTACGGCTTCCGTGGTAAGAGATCCTGTTTCGATTATACCGTTTTTATCCTTAATCTGCCTGCCCACTTCATAAACGGACATATCGCATCCTTCAAACAACACCTGTGTGGTAACGGCAACAACAGTTCCGTTTGCAATAAGTTCGTCAATATTACGAAGATAGCAGTCCGGCACACCGCCAAGACCGTACCCCTCAATTACAACTCCTTTGAACTTTTTTGCAAAATCAAAAACGGATTTATCCATTCCGGGAATAAGTTTTATACTCAATACATCCTTACAAAGTTCGTGATAAAATTTAACATTCTTATTATGTTTTGCAGCGGCGATTATTTCGGGAGCGTTAATGCTCAGAAATGCATCGTCGCTTTTTGTTTTTATCTTTTTAGCGTGCAAACCGTCTATTATTCTGCCGCCGAAAACAACACAAACGCCTTGATGCTCCGAAACGGCAAAAACCAAAGCATCAAGAATATTTTTCTTTGCATCAGTTTCATTTTCACTTATAGGTCTTTGCGAACCCGTAAGAACAATGGGCTTTTCGGGATTTTCAATAAGACAGGACAAAGCGGCGGCAGTATATGACAATGTATCTGTACCGTGAGTTATAACAAAACCGTCGTACAAATGGTAATTGCATTCAACAGCCGATGCAATTTCAAGCCAATGGTCGGGAGTGACATTCGTGCTGTCAATGCTGAACGGCTGAATACATTTAACGTTGCATATTTGGGTATATTCGGGCACAAAAGACAGCAGCTCGTCCGCATTAATCTGAGGTGACAGACCTTTTTCCGTCATTCCCGAAGCAATCGTACCGCCTGTTGCAATAAGAAGAATATTTTTCATATAACCACCGCTAAATTCTCAATTATTCTTGTGGGAGTTGCGGCAAGAGTGCCGTATTTATGCACTGCATAATCACCTGCCGCACCGTGGATATATGCACCAGTGCAAGCGGCAGAATAAATATTCTCAGTCTGCGGCACAAGTCCTGCAATAATTCCCGTAAGCACATCACCGCTACCGCCCCTCGCCATGGAGGGATTGCCTGTTGCATTTATCGTAACCCTGCCGTCTTTATGAGCAATTACGGTGTTTGCACCTTTCAGAAGAACGGTGACACCGTATTCTGTTGCAAAGTCAACTGCCGTCTGAATACGGTTTTTCTCGATTTGAGCAACGGTTTTGCCTGTAAGCCGTGCCATTTCTCCGGGATGAGGAGTTATGAGAATATCACATTTTGCATTTTTTAAGATATCCGCATTTTTGCTTACGCAGTTGAGTGCATCAGCGTCAAGGATAACAGGACATTTTGCATTTTCAATAATAAATTCTACGGTTTGCTTTGTATCGCTGTCAACACCCATACCGCATCCGACGGCAATAACGGACGCATCAGCCATTTTATTATACAATTCTTTACAGGCAAGATGTGAAATTCTGCCGTTTTCGTTATACATAAGAGGAAGCAAAACAGGTTCATTAATTTTAGGAGTCACCGCAGAATAAACACATTCGGGAAATGCACTTATAACAAGCCCTGCACCCATCTCCACCGCTGCTTGGTTGCAAAGATACACACATCCCGGCATACTCTTACTGCCGCAAACAGTCAGCACCTTACCGTAAGTGCCTTTATGGTCGTTGTAATTTCGGCTTCTGATATTTTTCATGGCTTCATCACAAGTTAAAACCTCATAATTTTCCGCAAACTCCGCAACATCCGATGCTTCAACGCCAATATCAACAACTGTAGTCTTGCCGCAAAAATCAGCAGTCGGTTTTATAACATGAACTATCTTGTAAGCAATCATTGAAAGTGTTTCGTCTGCGTTAAAATAAATCTGTCCGCCGAACTCTCCGTCTGCCGTCAGTCCGCTTGGAATATCAACAGCAAACTTATATGCACATTTATTTGCATTTGCAAGCTCAATAATCTTGGCTGAATTGCCCTCAAGTTTCCCTTTAAAGCCTATACCGAATACCGAATCAACGATAATATCCGCAGTTTCTATATGATAAGATGCAGTTGCACCCGCTTTATTAAAATCGGTTACAATAACGGGATATTTAATCATGTTTTCATACATTTCAAGGCAAAGTGAATCCGTAATTTCGCCGTGAACAAGAATTACAAATATATTCCTGAACCCTTTGTTCCAAAGCCTCGATGCAATAACAAGACCGTCACCGCCGTTTTTACCTTTGCCGCAAAGGATAACTGTCTTGGAGTTTTTGTCACATTCGGAAATAATATCTGCACAGGCATTACCTGCTCTTTCCATCATTGTATAATAAGAAAGTCCCCTGCAGTTTGCTTTTTCTTCCGCTTTTTTCATATTCTCAGCAGTAAGAACATACATAAAATCACTCTCCCGAAAATATTGTAACACAAACATCACGTAATGAAAACAAAAATATTAAAAAAGCAGTTGTAATTTTTTTATTTATGTTGTATAATACATTATATATTATTATCATTTGTGCAATAAACGGCACAAAAGAAAGAGGTGACCTTTATGACAGATAAAACAATAAAGTTTAAATTGCAAGGGGATAAGGACTTAGAACTTAAATCAATTCTTAAACAGGTATACGATGCTCTTGATGAAAAAGGCTACAATCCGGTAAGCCAGATAGTAGGCTATCTCATTTCAGAAGACCCCACATATATTACAACCTACAAGAACGCCAGAAGTTTAATTCTTAAAATTGACCGTTATGAACTTTTGCAAGCACTCATCAAGGACTACCTCAGTGATTCAACTAAGGAAGGATGATTATAATGGCTAACGAACAGAACGCTAAGTTCCTCACATACAAAGGCTTGCCACTTGTCAGAAGCGGTAATACACTTTACTACGGCAATCAGGGCGACCCGTATACCGCCATGATTCAGATAATTTCAACAAAACAGGCAGGCGAAATGAATATTGCAAACAGAGTTATTGTTTTGCTTCTCAACAACGACCCTAATATTGACCCTAAGGACAAAATTGCTCAAAGAGCCGAAAAATACAGTCTTTATCAGGCGATAGACCTGGCATCAGCTTGGCTTACAAAGAGCTTTAAAAAGACACAGCAATAAAGTAAAATGTCCCGTGTGAGTAATCATACGGGACACCTTAATAAGAAAAACAAAGGAGAACCATTATGTTATTAGCTGTCGATATTGGCAATACCAACATTACAATCGGACTGTACAAAAACGATACGCTTATTTTTGTGTCAAGACTTGCAACGGAACGCAAAAAAATGCCGGACCAATATGCCGCCGAGCTGTCTTCCGTTTTCAGTTTACATTCCATTGATACAAAGGATTTTAAAGGAGCAATTATAAGCTCCGTTGTACCCGAACTTACAGGAACAGTCAAAGATGCCGTAGGATTCATTACAAAACAGACACCTCTTATTATCGGTCCCGGCGTAAAAACAGGGCTCAACATCAAAATTGACAATCCGGCACAGCTTGGTGCAGACCTTGTTGCCGGTGCAGTAGGTGCAATTTCAAAATATGAGCTTCCCTGCCTTGTTCTCGATATGGGAACTGCAACAAAAATCAGCGTTATTGATTCAAAAGGTGACTACAAAGGCTGTACAATCTCCGCCGGTGTAAGAATCGCCCTTGATGCACTCTCTTCGGGAGCATCACAATTGTCTGCCATACCACTTGATGCACCGCCCAATCCCATCGGCACAAACACAGTAACTAGTATGCAATCGGGAACGGTTTTAGGTGCTGCCGCCATGATTGAAGGAATGTGCAAAAGGCTTGAAAAATCGCTGGGCGAAGATGTAAAAACAATAGTTGCCACAGGCGGTATAGCCGCAGACATCATAAGATACTGCGATATAAATATAACATACGACGCAGACCTGATTCTTGACGGACTTAAATTCATATACAAAAAGAACAATCAGTAATCAGCAACTTCATCATTTTTGTTCTATATACACCCCCTCAATCAATATACTTGGTTGAGGGGGATTTTTATGAAACGAATTTGTGCTGTTTTGCTTGTTTTAACCGTTATCTTTTCCTTTTCTGCCTGTTCGGAAAGCAGTATACCCGATTGCGAATTGCTGTCAAAACGTCTGGGACAAACAAACGAGTATTACGCCTTTGATTACTCTGATATGTTTCAATATGACGGCGTATATCATGTATATTACAGCCTTTGCTCCGAGGACGACTTGCTGCTGTCTTTAACATTTGACAGCAACAATAATATTGCATCCGTCACCGTTACTGCAGAAAAATCAAAAATGACTACCGACGGTCAAAAAGATGCATTCAAATCTTTTTCGTCAGCAGTCATCAACAGTTTTTGTAATTTATCCGACAAAGAACAATCAGAGGTTAACAAGATGAGCCTTCAGAATATTAATTTTTACTTCTCGGATATTTACGAAACCTATTTAGCTTTAAGATATAATTTTATATTTTCATCCAATTCGGAATACATCGTATTCTTCTGCGAGTATGTGCAGGTCATGGAGGACTTTACACAATAGAGTTGCCTTCCCACTCCTTAGCAGGAGAAACATCCATAAGTTTTACAACAGTTACGGCAACATCTTTTATTGAAAGCCCTGAAAGTTCCTTGCCTTTTTCAAAAGCAGGACCGCAACATACAATGGGAATCGTCATATCCTCAGGCATATCCGAGCCGTGTGAACGGTCATGTCCGCCGTGATCGGCAAGAAGAATAATATTATAACTTTCATCAACACTGTTCTGCAATTTTTCAACACATGAAAGAGCCTTGCTCACGCTCTTCATATACTGTTCGCTCATCCAACCGCAATCATGACCGCCGACTTCATCTGTTTCACCAAGGTAAAGGAACAGAAAGTCGGGGGTTTCTTCGTTTATATATTTAATAGCGGCATCGGTAATTTTTGTATCCGTATCCGACTGCTTGTGCTGATTGTAGCAAACGAGAGTGTGAAGATGGTCAGGACGGCTTAAATCACGCAGTTCCTCCCATGTATAGAAAAATGCACACTTTTTATCAAACTTATCAAGCCTGTCAAACAAACCCTCTATAGGTCGAACCTGCGGAACATACGTATTGGTAAGCATACCGTGGCGTTCGGGATCAACACTGTGAAACAACGCCATATGACAGGGCAAGGTTACAGAGGGCATAACAGTTTGTGCCGTGAGAGAATATGTTGACTGAGCAATAAGTTTTTGGGCATAGGGATTGCCGCATTCCATCATTCCGTCGGGACGCATGCCGTCAACGAGTACAAGGATAATTTTTTGAGACATATGTATTACTCCAATCAAAAATTGATACAATCAAATAATATTACTATACCACAAAAATGTCAACAAAAAACAACAGAATAATCAAAAAAGTGGGTGTCTTACGACACCCGAAAACATTAAAATTAGGTTTCCTCTTCTGTTTCAAGAAGACCGAGAAGTCCTTTAATAAAATCAATAAGAGCCTGAACATAAGCAAGAATTTCATCAAAAATAGCCATAATACATAATCCTTTCATAATAATATACTAAGATAACCTTTATCTTGATTGTATTAAAACACAAAAATATTGTGTTGATGTGTTTTAATATTAAACTTATCTTTAATTTTTATTCATAATTTTGAACAAAAAAACAAAAATGGGCACCTAGGTGCCCTTTCTGCATTTGATAATCAGATAGCGTAATCTTCAATCTGAGAAGCCATTTCATCCATGCCGAGCATTCTGAGAAGAGCTGCTACGAAAGTGATGAATGCTTCAATGTAACCCTTAATAGCGTTAACTGTATTAGTAAACATAATACACAATCCTTTCTTATAATATTACTGATAAAAGAGAAATCCCCCTTATCTTGTCTATATTAAAACACACAAATGTTGTAATAATATGATATAAAATTAAACATATCTTTAATATTTTGTTCAAAATTGTGACAAAGAAAAGTTTTTTTATTAAATTTTTTCGAATACAACAGGTGAAAAACATATGGCATAATTTAAGGAGCAACACCGACTGTTACGATGTTGCTCCTGTTTTCTCAGTATCCAAGCAGAGTTTTAACAAAGTTTATTAAACTCTTAAAGAAATCAGATATTAATCTCAGCTTATTCGTAAGATTCTGAATAAGCTCAGCGTCATAAGGGTCGGGATTTTCGGGAAGATTTTCCGACTGTTTATTATATACATCCTGCCATTTGGGGTTGCAATATATTTCTGCGTCATCGCCCGTAAAAGCAGTTGCAGCAAATTCGTCACCGAGAAGTGTCCAACAGAACCATGCAATAACATAAGGCTGAGATTCGGACTGAGTATCCACGTGCCATGCATCAACAATTCTGCCGATTACAACATTGTCATTATCAATGGCATTCATGTTTGCAATAAGCCCCATACCTAAGGGGCAGATTCCGCTGTCAAGAATGTATCCGGCTTCATCTGATTTTGTACCGCCTATCAGGAATGCAGGAACTTTTACATTTGAAGCATCGTAAGGAGTTTTCTGGTAGTCGGATGCCGCAAGCTCGCTGTGAGGTGCACTTATTGCACAAATGGATTTGAACATATGGCTGTTCTCATACTTGCCTTCCGACACGGCATTTATTGATGCCGAACCACCCTGAGAATGGCCGCATACACCAACAGCATCAAAATTCAGTTTGCCGAAAAAAATACTGTCTTCATCAGCAGCCAAGGATATTAAAAAGTCAAGACCTTTTGATGCCGAATCTCCGTTGCCTGTTGCCGTATGGTCGTTGCTTAAACAGATAAAGCCCCATGAAGCGAATGCTGTCATCATATTAACGGTATCAGTAGTATCGTCCGTCATACCTGAGCTGTTGTTGTAAATGATTATGGGGTACTTTTCCGTGCTGTTTTCAAGCTCGGCAGGATACCAGACCTTGTAGTATTCATAATCTTCTTCTCCGCTGTCGAAAGTGACGGTCTTTACTTCGTATTTACCGTTTTCAGAATACTTTGCCTCAACGGAATAATTTTCTTCTGCCGCAAAGGTAAAAAATGCAAGACAGGATAAAGAAATTATCAATGCTAACATTACTGATATGATTTTTTTCACACTATCATTCCTTCCAATTTATGTTATTAATACGATTATATCATCATAAATATTAAAAATCAATAAGAGGGTAAAAAAGTTTATATATATAGCATGTAATCAATCTGCAATATAGAATTGATAAAACAACTACACCGCAAACAAATCCTGTAATAAAGAAAAAAGGGTGAGTGCTCATAAGTACTTTATGAACACTCACTCCGGTGCACCCGGCATTTTGGAATCCGAACCCAATGCCGACTTTTCGGACATCTGAAATCACTTTGATAAGTTATGTTATCAGTTCCTTTATGAAATCCTTGGTGATGTATTCTTTTACATATTTAAGCCAGCCGTAAACCATTGCTGCTCTCGGCTTTGTCCATATTGCTTCATCAGAAAACTTAATATTATTCATTTGCTTTCTTATACTATGAACATCATTTAAAAAGTCATTGTACGCCTTGTTATCTTCTCCCAGTGCTATTTTTGAAACAGCGATAAGTCTCGGAAAAACAAGCTTTTCGAGTTGACTGTTTTCGGTTATATATTCTGTCCATACGGTTCCCTCAAAGCCAATGATATTCCGTCTTCCTTTTTCGGTCAGTCCGGGCAGGTCGGCTTTCAAAGAATAGGTGCGGTTGAGAGGTGTTATGTTATAGTCATAATCAAAATAGCAGTAAGAAAACGGCGAAAGAATTGCCTTTCCTCCCTCATTAAGAAAACGTGCACTCGGCTTGGGACTTTCTTTCCAATACTGAATAACCGCCCTTTTATCGAGATTTCCGCCCTTTGCAGAATCGTTCCAAACAATGCAATGTCTGTTTTTGCTCTCAAGATAATCAACTATCTTGTTCATAAAGCAATTCTGATATTCGGCATAATTTTCTATGCCGTTTTCTTTCATATACTTCCGGCAACAAGGACAGCTTTCCCATCGGTCAGAGGGGGCTTCGTCGCCGCCGATATGTATATATTCCCCGGGAAATACCTCGAGAATCTCATCGATAATCGCAGTTACGGTATTATATGCTTCTTCCTTTGCAAGGCAGAGAACATCCTTGAAAATACCTTGATGAGTTTTGATTTTAACAGCCTCACCCGTGCAGGAAAGAGAGGGGATAGCAGATAAAAGTGCACTTGTGTGACCGGGAATATCAAATTCGGGGATAACATCAATCCCTCTTTCGGCACAGTAATTGACAATTTCTTTCATTTCGTCTTTTGTGTATACTCTGCCGTAAGATTCATTGTCATATGTTTTACCGAAATCGGAATAAGGTCTGACAGCGGCAATAGTGTTAAGCACTGGGAACCGCTCGCTTTCAAATCTCCAACCCTGATCATCTGTCAGATGCCAATGAAACTTGTTGAATTTAAGCAGAGAAAGAGCATCAATAAGCTTTTTGATTTCTTCAATGCTCTGCATATGTCGTACACTGTCAAGCATAAATCCTCTGTATTCAAACATAACTGTACCTCTTAATAAATTAAATCATCCGTAAAATGTTGTTAGGATTGCTATCGTCGACCTAAATCAATCCCACTCGGAGCCCGTAACATTTTGAAGATTTGCTCCCTTTGTTTCTTTAACCTTTGTTATGAGAACAATAAGAGAAAGGAGTAATCCGGGTAAAGCCAGGCAAAGCACAATTTTTGATATCGCAGAGTTGCCGAGTGCCGTAATCAGCGGTAAGCCTACTCCGTATGCTATAACATATCCGAAACCCATTGCAATCAATTGTGTTGAAATAATCGAAGAACGCAGATTAGTAGGAGCAGATTCGCTGACCATAAGAGCGATAATGTCACCACAGCTCCAGAACGCACCGACACTTGCACCGCTGAATAAGCCTACAATATACGGAGACCAAGCCTGTTTTGAGCCGAGTGAGAACAAAATGAGGGAAATAACAGTAATAACGGTCACAACAATAGATGAGCATTTTCTGCCCCATTTGTCTGAGATAAAGCCGTGAGCTAACTGTGCAAGTCCGCTGCCTATAGGGAATAAGAATAATGCCGAGGTAACCTCATTGACTGCCACACTGTTAAGTGCTTCCTCTAAAGAAGTAAAAAGTCCTTGTGAGAGATAATTTTCTGCATAACCGTAAGAAATAATTGTTTGGTAGTGCATCGTGATAAGCACACCTACAGTGCTGAGTGCAACCGTAACATAAAGCCACTTGAGCTGCTTGTGATGAGCAACAAATTTAACGGCAGCAATAAATCCACCCTGTGCACCTTGTGAGTCCTTTTTAAGCTTTTCTTGTTCTCTTTCTTCATCTGTCATTCTGAGATGATGCAGACGGGAGTCTATAAAAGCATCGGTTTCTTTTGTGAAAATCAATGCAATAAATGAAATCACCATACCCATAACAGCAGGAATAAGATAAACCATTCTCCACTGCGATACATCTGTCATAAAAATACGGCGGAATAAAGGGATAAGCATAATTCCGAAGGTCGCAATGGCTTTGACAACAGAATACATTGTTGCTCTGTATTTAGGCGGTGCGGTTTCCATTATGTACACAACCTGCATATCGTGCGGAACAAAGAACGACATAATGCAGACACCTATGAGATAAAGGTAAAGATTGCCTGAAAGGAATATTATAAACATTGCAACCGACATACCGAAAGTGTTGATAATCAAAAAAAGCTTTCTTCCGTAACGGTCTGCTAAAGGCTTGTAGAAAAGTGAAAGCAGTGAAAACGGAATTGAAACCATAACCGCAATATCCAAAAGTCCGATTGAGCTTTCGCCGTATTTTGCAAGCAAGTCTGTTGCTATTTCTGTTTTCATAAGTGTACCGATTTGTGATGCAATTTCATCGGTGACATAAACAACACAGATTATGAACACCAGAAAAGACATATAAAAAGAACTCTGAGGTCTGGCTTTTTCCTTTTCCCATTTTCTGATTTCTTTTTCTCTTTTTAAGCGAAGCCTTTGAGACTTTTCAGGAGTGAGTACTTTAGTTTTCATTTTTATTCCCCCCATATTAATATACTAATTTAATTATATCACTATAGAATAAATAATGCAATCGTCAATTGCTTTTGAGAGCAGGGGAGATTGCATAAAACTATTCCCTTTGCCCGTCAGGGTAACTTCATTCGTTTATGTCCGCAAACAGACAATGAAGTTTACTGCAAGCAGTAAAATGAAGTACTCGTTTTGCTCGTAACGAAGTTATGTCCTGCGGACATAAATAAAAATCCGACAAGCTGATGTATGAGATTGCTAAGGACAGTTTATTAAAATAGTCATTAGATACCGTGCATTGCAGAAGGAAAAGAAGCAACCAAGAGAGAGTAAAATCTTTCTTGGTTTTTTCTTTTGTAAGCATCTACACATTCGACTAATCTCTTATTATAAGGTAGAATAAATACCAAGTTATAGGAGGTTTATTGTGTCAAACAAAAAACATAATCCAATACCGCCAAGTTGGCGACTTTCTAATCCTGAACCTTATCATGCCACCCGAAGAAGCAAATGTGACTCTTCAAAAAAATTTAAGATATCGCAATGTTCTTATCTATTAACAAAAATCCCCTTTATCTTCAAACCAAGAAGAAAGGGGTTTTGTATTTTAATCATTAAATTTTTTATTTTTCAATCTATATGCCGTTCAAGAACTTGTACTAACTTTAATCTTCAACATTAAAGAAATCATCTTCTAATTTATATAAATCTGGAATTTGTCCATATTTGTAAACCTGACCGTTATATATAATTTCAGTGTCATAACAGCCTTCAAATACGCTTCTCCTTGAACCAAGGCTGATGTTATCACATTTTGAAGTATCAAAATTAGAAACATCGAGGGTAGTTAATGCAGCACATGAATTAAACATGTTACTAAAATTAATTACATTAGAAGTGTCAAAACTTGATACATCTATAGATGTTAACGATCTACAATTATAGAACATAGTTTTCATAGTAGTTACATTAGATGTGCAGAAATTTGATAAATCTAAAGAAGTTATAGCCTCGCAATAAGCAAACATAAATCCCATATCCGTTACTTTGGATGTGTCAAAATTAGATATATCTAAAAATACTAAGGATTTGCATTCATTAAAAAGAGCATACATAGTTGTAACATTAGATGTAATAAATTTAGATAGATTCAACGCTGTCAAAGATTCACATTCAGAAAACATTGCATACATATTAGTAAGTTTTTCAGTATTGAAACTCGATAGGTTCAAATTGTTTAAGCTTTTACAGCCTTCAAACATCGACAACATGCTGGTAACTTTTTCAGTATTGAAATTTGAAAGATTCAAATCAGTTAAGTTTTTGCAGCCATCAAACATCGATGACATATCTGTAACATTAGATGTATCAAAACCGGACAGATCTAATTTTGTCAACGCCTTACATGTGTTGAACATCTGCTTCATTGTAGTAGCCTTTGAAGTGTTGAAACAATCGTTAAACCGAATTTCTTTTATGAGCGATTTTGCGAATTCGCTTGTTTCAGCCCAATTATACCAAAATACACCATAAGAATTTTCATTTGCCATTACAACTCCGTCTTTTCCGGCAATATGTAGAATAATATCAGTTTTATCGGTTGTAAGATATGCTACAACACTACCGTCACCGGATTCCGATATATCCAATGCATAAGAAGAATCTAACTTAACATCAGAAATATCATTTGTTAAAACTAAATCTGATGGATAGCTTTTTTCAAACTCAACTATGGTAGTACTACTTGCCCAGTTTGAAAACAGTTTTTCACTGAATTCTTCTGCTTCTTCGTTATAAAAAGCCATCATAACATTATCTGATGTTTCGGTTACAATTTTTCCAGTTGAATTATCGAAATTTTCTTCATTACTTGCGTCTTCATCTGTAGCAACACTTTTTCCATCCCATTCGTATGGAGCATATAGTGTACATCTAAAATGATTATCAATAACCCAATTTCCGTTTTCTTGAACGTATGATATATTCACAGTTTCGTTCTTTTCCGGATTTCCATCACCCAAAAGATCTTCATCATAACGATATGTTACGGTAATATTATAAGTAGTCTTTTCTTCATCTTCGGAGGTAAAATCCGCTTTCGTGAAATTCAGATAATATGTAGGCAAATGATCGCCGACTGAGTAACAACGCTGATAGAGTTTCCCTTCTCTATCTAAATATGCTTCACCAATTACAGAATCAACCAAATTTTCCGAGAAAAATTCACATAAGTAATCCTTTAGTGTCGCAACAGAATTTATGGTTTCGTGATTAATCGCAAAATATTCATATCCGTTCGTTTCAACAAAAGAATCCTCCTGATTCCAATATTCATTATAAAAATCGAACCATGTTGCCGCCAAGGAATAAGCTTTATTGTAAATATATGCAGCTTCGGAACTTGAAAGTGAATTGCTTTCCTCAGTTAAAGTTGTTTCAGGTGAGTTAATTTGCGTATCTTCACTGTTTTCGCTGCCACATGCACATAAAGAGAAAATTATTAAGCATATTAATAACCATATGGTAATTTTTTTCATATTGACGTCCTTTCTTTGATTTTATCTGCAAAATTCACAAACTTTATGAAATTTTGCCATAACCATTGGATTTCGACTGACGGGATCTCCTAATATCCTTGTTATCTTTACATCGCTAAGTACTTCAATGTTTTTAAACAGATGAGGTATTTGACAGCGATAATCAACGACAGCTATGCCATCAGCTTCATCGTCATTTGCCAACAACATCTGACCAACCCAAATATTTGTACTTGATTTTATTTGACGATATTTCGTGCCTGTTTTTTCAACTTTTTCGTCGATATTTGAATATACTCCAGGGCTTGCAAAAATATATTCAGTACTCAAACACGCATGCTGACTTTCTGTAATCTTACCTTTTCTTCGAGCATCGTCTATATCATTTCCAACACTTGCCCAAAGCATTTTTTTAGAAAAACGGTTAAAATCAGAATGAAGATATTCTTCGTATTGAAAAGTCTCTGTTACCATAGATGATGCTGTTCCGCGAGAAATAAAATCAAAAACTCCTGCTCCGTTATCTTCTTGAAGAAATTCGTCTTTTGTTTCATCATAAATCTGTTTATGTTCTTCTGATGTTTCTGCTATTTCAATCAAAGGTGAATATTCATAACCGGCATCAGGAAACTCCTTACCCTTAGTTCTATTTATCCAACGTGTTTCCCACACAACATCACTGCTTATATTGTCTACGTAACTTTCTTCAAATTGCTTGAGCTCGTGGGGAGAAATCTGCCACCAGAATATAACAGGTAAAGTATTGCACCATGACAAGTCTGTTTCATCAATTACTTCATTGCTGTTCGCTATTTTCTCTTTGAGTTTTTCTTCAAATTCTAAAATCAATAAAGGCAACAATTCATTCATCTTCTGTCTGTCGTTGGAGAGTTCTTTCTCTAGTTTTTCCAAGTGCAACATCTTGTTTTTTACATTTGATTTATGTTCATTTTTCATATTTTCATCAGAGAAATGTTTAGACACAGATGCAAACAGATATAAAATTAATGCACCAATAAAAATAATTTTCGGTACAATATTTAAATTATATTCCAACACTGCACCAATAAACATAAACGCAAGATTAAGCGATATTACTAATACTGCCCATGCAGGATTATCTCTTCTGACTGATAATGCAATACCTACAACAATATAAAATGTAACGGCAAAAAAAGCACTATGAAAAGCAATGCACAAAATGACAAATAAAATACTCACTGTAGCAATAAATATTAGTTCCGATATCAAAGAATATTTTACTTGCGGTGTTTCGTAATCTTCACTTGTCAATGGTTCCCACTTATAATAGTTTTTTTGATAACGATTTAATATATCGGTGAACTGTTTTAATATCGGTCCGTGGTTACCTTTGCAGTCTGAATAGTCATATTGCAAGGCTCGCAAATCTAAAATTAATTGATTTGGATTCATTTAGATTTTCCTCCCAATCAGTTAACGCTCTGCATACTTTCTGTCCAGCTCATCAAGTTCTATTTGAAGTTTTATTTTCTTGGAATCATTTATAAATTTACCATTAGCATCGGTAAATTTACCTGAGACTATCTTAATGAAATCATATATCCAACCTATTCCAAATAAACCTAAACTAAACATATAGAGAAAACCGGTTCCTATTTTTCCATTAGCAAAACGATGAAACCCTACATGACCGAAAAGCATACAAATCACAACTGTAGAAATCATACTTTTATTACTGTATTTTTTTAATTCATCTAATATTTCGGCTCTTTCTTTGTCGTAATTTGATTTACTTTCGAAGCCTGCATCAAAAATCTGAGAATCATCTTCTACAATATACTTATTTGTTTCCATAATTAACCATCCTTTATCTTTATAAATTATTCTAAGTTTAGCTTTTAATTGGTTCTACTTTTTTTGTTTTTTAACCTTACAAATATGACAACTCCAACTACAGCGACAAGGACTCCAATAGCAACCGCTATATAACCGACAGGAGACTTATCCACATAACATTCGGGGGCATTCTTATAAGTTACGTCAAACACTTGCAGATTGTATCCATATTCTGAAAGCCCCGTCCATTCTGATGCGTAACTATCATCATGATAAAGAATAGCTTTTTCGTTGATATATGCATTATATATCTCTGGTGGAAATGATGAGGCAAAATAAATTTCTGTCAAGTTTTCACAATCATAAAAAGTGCCTTCCTGTATTTTCTTAACAGAGTATGGTAAATAAACAGTTTCGAGGTTTGTACAACCTGCAAAAACAGTATGATTTAACTCTTCAAGTAAAACAGGCAAGTCAATTGTTTTCAAAGATTCACATCCCTCAAAAACACCTGAACTCCACCAATACGGATCATCATCGAACACGGGATAACCATCATATGAGGATATTTTTTCAAGATTTATACAATTCTTAAACGCTCCATCACCTATACAAATAACACCGTCAGGAATTGTGATTTCTTTTAAGCTTGTGCAATTAATAAATGCACCATCACCAATCACTGAAACATAAGGCGACAAAATAATGCTTGTTAATTTATTACAACCGGCAAAAGCTTCGTTGCATATGTAGCCAACTTTAGCGCCTGATATTTTTTTAGGAAGAATAAGTTCTCCTTCAACATCTTCTTTTACTCCTGTAATATAAACTACATCATCTTCACCTTCTATGTCGTCGTTTTCTCGTATAGTATACTCAAAAATATCTTTATCTGCTATTTCACTTTTCGCATAAACTTGAACGGAAAATGAAGACATTATCATAGTTAAAGAAATAATTGATAAAATTAAAGATATAAATTTTTTCATAATAAAATCACTTTTTCTCCTTACTTAATAATTTGCTCACCGGTTTTTGCAAAACTTGTTCCGCAAGAACCGCAAAATTGTGTGTCTTTTTCTGCCTTTGTACCGCAATTGGGACAAAAATTATCTTCATTCTTAATTTTTTTGCTTTTCTTGCCTTTATTCTTTTTTCCTTTTACTGCAAATAACAGTGCACCCAAAAGGAAAACAGCAGGTAAAATAAATACTAAACACAGAAACAAATGACGCGTATCTGATAAAGATATATGACTTGCAATCTCATCTATAAAGATGTAACCATGGGATAATATGTACGCCACAAAAACAACGCTTGTTGTTATAATGTTGATCGTCCTTTTTCTGAAAAAGGAACCGATTAAGATTATTAATCCTCCGACAATTGTAATCAAAGGAAAGAAACCCAACCTGAATGTTAAATCCGTAAAAAATCCCATAATAATAGTTAAGATAGAAAAAAAAGCAACCATAATTTTAAATCTCCTTTTTTAATGTAATTAATAAGCAATCAGTACAAGTAATTCATATAACCTGTGTAAACAGCCTTCCAGTCTCCCTTTTCTTTTACAAGCAAAAGTTCGTCACTATTGTATTTAGTAGTAGTTTTATTGCCCTTTGCTGTAATCAAAAGTTCAATCTGCATAATTCTCTTAATATCGCTTGTATCAATGCCATATGATTCAAATTGACTCAAAAGCTCATCCATCTTATATTCCGGCAGTTCAAATGAGTCGGTAATCTCATAATCAATTTTAACATTATGGCCAACCGAATTTTCAAGTGAATTTAATCGTTCCGCAACAATCTCTGAAAAAATATCATCGACATAATTCTCATCTGCACCATAATAATGCAAATCACTCGCCATAGAGATAAGTGTGTTCATATCATAGGCTT
>CAZBVV010000019.1:3084-23778 GCA_964495345.1 uncultured Eubacteriales bacterium | reverse complement strand
CAACAATTTAATGTACAATGTACAATTTACAATGTACAATTAATTAACAATAAAATTGGGTTAAAGGGCGAAGCCCTTTCCACCATTGTACATTATACATTGTAAATTGTTAATTCGATAAATTATTGTTTATCCAAACAATACCTGCCTCTGTTCACAGTTCCTTTTCCGAACTGTATTGCTTTTGTGGGGCATTTATTTATACAGGCGGTACAATGGGCACATTTTGATTCGGTCCAGGTTGGTTTACCGTCTTTCATTTTTATTATGTCTATCGGGCAATCACGTTCACATTTACCGCATGAAATACAATCATCCGTTACATAAAAAGGTTTTGTTACACGCATTATTGAATACAAACTTTGCATAACCGAGCTCATTATCTTTCCCTTAACACCGCTGTTAAAACCACCCTTTTTATTGCTCTGCAAATCCTCAATAATATTACATATATCTCTGTCTGCATGAGCGATATATTTTTTTCTTTTTTCTTCATCGCAAGGTTCGTAAATCATAACATAATTATCGGGCATTTTCAGTTCATATACATAAGAGGTTTTAAATGCATATTCACCTATGGCTTTGCGGAACATAACATCCGCACCCATGGCAGATGCACCGCAGGTAATTATTGCGTAGATATAACAGTCATTATCGGCAATAATATTTATATTTGAAAGAAAATCAGACACCACCGACGGCAGACCGCTGTAATAAGAGGGAAAAACAAAACCCAATTTTTCCTCTGCCTTAACCGTATAACTCATTTTTCCTGATTTGTAAAGCATACTCATATCTGCGGTTTCGTCACCGATGCCCTGTGCAATCTTATTTGCGGCATAATATGAATTGCCTGTTCCCGTAAAATAAAAAATCATAATAACTATCCCCTTTCCTTTTCATATTAACACATAAAAAAATCAAGTGCAATAATACACAAAATAAATTTTTGCAGAACATCAGTATTCGTTATATTTACTGTTGAATTGATATCTGAAAGTGCTATAATTGAAATTAGGTTTATTTTTAATTTTAGGCGGCGATAATTTTGGACAATATGCTTAAAGATATTCTCCGAGCAGAGAGAGAAGCTAAAGCTTTTACCGATGAAGCTGAACGCTACAAAGCCTCTGTTATGGCTGAAACGGAACAGGAAATTGCCCGTATAAAAGCAGAAAAACTTGCACAGGCAAAGCAGGATGTTGAAGCTATCAGACAACAGCACAAAAAAAGCGTTGCAGATTCCATGCAGGCGGAAGTTGAGCACAGCGAAGCTGAAATTGCAGCTATGCGAGCCGTTGCAAAAGAAAAATCTGAACAATGGGCACAAGAAATTTTTAAAAGAACAGTAAGTGTATAATATGAAAATGCCTAATTTTGCATTAAATTCCGTTTTTGCAAAAGTCAAGGCTCTTTACGGTAAACGTCTGACCGAAAGGGATTATAATCAGCTTTTAAAAGCGGAATCAATTAACGACATAGCCGAATATCTGCGAAACGGCACGTCCTATTCGGAAATTTTTGAGGGACTGTCATCTACCGAAGAATTGCAAAGAAGCAGACTTGAAACTCTGCTTTTCAACAAAATGTACAACGAGATGATTGCCGTAATACGCTTTCAAAAAGCGGCAGGCAACTCCCTTTTTGAATATTTTATTATGAAATATGATATTGAGCAAATAGTAAAAGTTCTGAGTTCCCTTGAAACAAAAAGCAAAAACTATTTTTTCACTTTTCCGGTATTTTATAATGAACGCTCAAAACTTGACTTGTACGCTCTGGCGTTAGCGAAAAACGATACGGAACTGCTCAAATGCACAAAGCACACGGTTTATCATACAGCCGTGCATGAGGCTCTTACAAAATACAGACTCACAGGAAGTCTTACAGCATTTCAAACAGACCTTTCGTATTTTCTTGACAGGCAATTTGTTAAGCTTACGTCAGGCAAAAAAAAGCCCGACAGTAAAAGTGAGCTTATGAAGCTTTATATGTGTATAAACGATATTGACCTTGTAAGAACTCTGTACAGAATCAAGCGATTTGCCGTTAAAGAAAATTTTGCAAACACAATGGCAAGTCCCGTACTGACGGCATTTACGTCAAAAGAGCTGGAAAATATGAAAAATGCGTCAACGACGCAGGAACTTACCGAACGGCTTAAAAAAACATATATGAAGGATATTGTCTGTAACACAGAAAATTCAGACATATATCATGCACTGACTCAATATCTGTTCAATCAACTTACAGCTACGCTTCACCGTTCCACAGACGCTTCTGCGGTTATGTTTGCATATTTTCATTTTGCGGAAATTGAAATCCGTAACATTATTCATATAATCGAGGGAAAACGCTACAATCTTACAGAAGAAGAAATAAGAGAATCCCTCTGCGGTGAATATACACCGCAAAAAGGTAGGTGACATTTTTGGCAATAGAAAAAATGATGTTCGTAAGAGCTACCGGTCCTGTTGACAAGCTCAACGAATTCAACCTTAAAACTCTGCTCATTGACTATTATCATCCCGAAAATGCAACGGAATATATGTCCGGCACAGACGGTTGGCAAAGTCTTTTTGAAAGCGATCCGTTTGACAGTTCCATCAGGAACATTGAGGAGATTTCATCGCTCACGGGTATTGACCTTAAATCACACGCACAGCTTATATTCAGCGATAAAACGCCCTCAAACAAAGAATATCTTAAAAAGCTTACGGGATATATAACGTCGCACAATTTTGAAACGAGTGATATCAGTTCATTCCTGTCTGCGTTGCACTCCGTTGTAAGCACATACAGCGTAAAACATTCACAACTACAGGCACGCCAAAAAGAGCTTGAACAGAATATAAACAAGCTGAAACATTTTGCTCAGCTTGATATTTCCCCTGATGAGCTTATGAATACAAGCCTTGTTGAGCTTCATTTCGGAAGTCTGCCGAAGGACTCAATGATAAAGCTGTATATGTATACGGATGATAATAAATTCATTTTTAAAACCTATTCATCCGATGATAAATATTTCTGGGGCGTATACTGTGTGCCCAAGCACAGAGCCGAAGAAGCAAAAAAGATAATGTCCGCATTGTATTTCGATGAGCTTGTTCTTGATTTACCCCATGATTCGGTGCAGGATATTATTGCTTCATGTAAAGCGGAGCTTGAACAGGTAACAGAAAATCAGCGGCTTCTCACCCAATTCTGGGAAAGTAACCGTGAAGAGCTGATTTACGACTATTCAATACTGCTGAATATGCAACAGCTTTGGAATTTCAGAAAATATGCGGTTGTCAAAGGTGAAACATTCTGCTGTCTGGGCTGGATTCCGAAAAAGAAACAGCATGAAGCAAGAGAGCTTTTCGCTTCCGTAGGTGAAATTGAATTTACAATAAAAGACCCCGAAACCTCCATAACGGCAACAAGCAACTCGGGTTCAAGTCCTTTTGAACGCTCCATACGTGACATTGAGCATCTCGCTCATCACGTAGGCTTTCAGCTTACACCCGACAAGCTTCACAACTGCATCGGCAATAAGCGTCCTCTTACCAAGGAATATCTTGAAAAATTTACAAAATATCTGGGCGGTTCAGATATAAATTCCGATGAGGGCGGCACATTCAACATCAACAGCAAAATTCACTCGCTTGCAAAGGGCAGAAAAGAACTTAAAGCAAGAGAAAAACAGCTTAAAACTCAGCTTGAGCTTTTATCACATTACACATCGCTCGATTTAGATTTGTCACAGCTTATGAGTGTAAAATACACGGTGGTGCGTTTCGGCTCAATTCCCGTTGAATATGTCGGTATAATAAAACAGCTTGCAGACGAAAAGAATTTTATTTTCTATGACTGCTCACAGGATAAAACCTTCTGCTACTGTCTGTACTGTGTGCCGAAAAAATACGCCGCTGAAATTTCGGATATTTTTGAATCCTACCGTTTCAGAGAATTCAATATTACGGACACGTCAGGTACGGTAGAAACCATATGTGCAAAATACAAAAAAGACCTTGAAACCGTTGAAAAACAAAATCAGCTTATAACCGATTTCTGGAACAAACATGAGGCAGAAATACTTGATTGCTATTCAATCCTTGAAGATTTGCAAAGGCTCTGGAATTCAAGGCAACATATCACCGAGAAAAACGGTAAATATGTTTATTCGGGCAACGCAACCATGCAGGATAAGAAAGAAATTCTTACTCTTTACGAAACTGTTGGCGGATTTTCCGTAAGCGGTGCAAAAGCTGATGAATCAGTTACACACAGTCAACAGTTGTCACCGCCCACAAAGCTGAGAAATCTTAAAATTTTTCAGCCCTATGAGTATTATGTTAAAATGTACGGCATGCCCGGCTACAATTCCATTGACATAACCTCGTTCGTGGCAATAACCTACACCGTTCTTTTCGGTATAATGTTCGGTGATTTAGGTCAAGGTTTGATTCTTGCAATATTCGGTGCTCTTGCATGGAAAATCAAAAAAATGGAGCTTGGAAAAATACTTGTCCCCTGCGGAATTTCATCCATGTGCTTCGGTCTTGTTTTCGGCTCTTTCTTCGGCTACGAGCATTTCCTTGACCCGTTGTATCACGCCGTCGGAATGAAAGGCAAGCCCTTAGAGGTAATGGACAATATCAACACGGTTCTGCTTATTGCAATAAGTATAGGCATCGGTCTTGTTGCGGTGTCGATTATTCTGAATATTTATGCAAGCATCAAAAACAAGAAGTTCGGTGCTGCTCTGTTTGACAATAACGGACTTGCAGGACTTATACTCTACCTGTGCGGTGTAAATCTTGTTGTGGATTTCATGGCAGGTATAGAATTTTTACCAAACGCCGTATGTATTGTGCTTATGGTGATATGTGCGGTAATACTTTTCCTTAAAGAAATACTTATAGGCATCGTTGATAAGCACGAAAACTGGAAGCCTGACAGCATTTCAGACTTTATTATGCAGAATGTGTTTGAAATGCTTGAATATGTGCTTTCATATTTCAGCAATACAGTATCATTCCTCCGAGTAGGTGCATTTGTGCTTGTTCATTCGGGTATGATGATGGTGGTATTCTCTCTTGCAGGCGAAAGTGAAAATATATTCGTTGTAATTCTGGGTAACATTCTGGTTATTTGCCTTGAAGGTCTGCTGACAGGTATTCAGGCTTTACGACTTGAATTCTACGAGATGTTCAGCCGCTGCTTTGCAGGCGACGGCAAACCCTTTGTTTCTGCAAAATCTATTTTAAATTCCGACAAATAACGGAGGTAACAAAAATGACTACTTTTATTTATGCAATATTAATAATTCTTCCCTCAATCGCTCTGAGCATTATGGCATTCAACGCATTCAAAAGCCATATAAATGGTGTAAGCAGTAAAAAAATAATGAGAAAGAATCTTATAAGCTTTGCCGTTGTACTTATTGTTTTGGCGGCACTTATGTTCAGCGTATCGGCTGCAGATGCAACGAATACGGACACAGCTTCCGCAGACACGGCAATTACTGCCGAAACTGAAGAAACAGCAACAGAGGACGGCATTTCAAAAGGTATGGGTCTTCTTGCGGCAGGTCTTGTAACAGGTCTTGCAGGTATAGGCGGCGGTATTGCAGTTGCGGCAGGTGCACCTGCGGCTATTGCGGCAACGAGTGAAGACCCCAAATCCTTCGGTAAATCACTTATTTTCGTTGCGTTGGGTGAATCAATCGCACTTTACGGCGTTGTTATCTCCATTCTTATCATCAATAAAGTTTAACACCATGAAGCTTAAACTTATTACCGACAACCGGGATGCCGCAACAGGTATGCGTCTTGCCGGAATAGAATACTCCCTTGTATTTTCTTCGGAAGAATGCGAAAAAGCAATCAACGGCTGTATTGCCGACGGTGAAACGGGGATAATCCTTGTAACACAGGAGCTTTACGAAAAATATGCAGATTTTATAGACAGCGTTAAAAAGACGGTAAATCTGCCGCTGATTACCGAAATTCCCGATAGTGACGGCAATTTCAAAAACAATGCAATCACCCGTTATGTATCAGACGCAATGGGTATATGAGGTGAAATCAATTGACTGAAACAGGTGCAAAAAGCCGGGCTTTTTTCAAGGCAATAACTGACGCTTCAAGGTCGCACAGCGATTCTATCATTAAAGAAACCGAAAGCCATAAGCTCCGTCAGCTTGAAAAAGCTAAAGCGGAAGCTCAACAGCTTTATGATGAATATGTTTTTGCCGCCACGGAAAAAATGACCGTTGCAGACAGTGTTGAGGCACAAAGTCTCTCCTTCAAGTTAAAAAAACAGATTATTGCTGTCAGACAGGAAATAACGGACTCCGTTTTCTCCTTGGCAGAAGAAAAAATAAAAGCATTTACACTTACCGAAGCTTACGGGCTGATGCTTTGCGAAAGTGCAAAAAAAATGGTTGAAATATGCGGTGAGAGTGCAATAGTTATTTATCTTCGTTCAGAAGATAAACAGTATGATGATGCAATAAAAGCGGTCTCGGGCACAATCACAACTGAAATTGACGATTCAATTACCCTCGGCGGTATTTATTGTATCTGCCGTGAAAAATCAATAGCTCTTAACGACAGCCTGCAGGCAAAACTCGAAAACCAGAAAGAATGGTTTTATGAGAATTCCGGTTTACATTTGAGGTGATACATTTGTCACAGATTAATTACATATACGGTATCAACGGTCCTATCATAACCGTAAAAGGTAAAACAGGTCTTAAAATGATGGAAACTGTCTATGTGGGCAAAGCTAAGCTTGCAGGTGAGGTTATAAAAATAGCAGACGACCTTACAACAATTCAGGTTTATGAGGACACGGCAGGACTTAAAGCAGGCGAAAAAATAATATCCACAGGTGAGCCCATGTCCGTAACATTGGGTCCCGGACTTTTAGGAAATATTTACGACGGCATACAAAAGCCCCTTACCGTTATTGCAGAGGAATCGGGTATTTTCCTTACAAAAGGAGTAAATACTCCCGCCCTTGATGAAAACAGGGAATGGGAAACCGAAATCCTTGTAAATACAGGTGATACGGTCACCGCAGGACAGATTTTTGCTCAATGCGACGAAACACAGATAATAAAGCACAAAGCTCTTGTACCCATAAACGCAAGCGGCACCGTCATATATGCAAAACCCGACGGAAGGTATAAAGTAAATGATGTGTTGGTACAGATTAAGACCGCACAAGGTAAAATTATTGACCTAACTCTTTGTCAGAAATGGGCAATAAGAACTCCCCGCCCCACAGCAAACAGACTTTCCATCTCCATGCCTCTTGTTACGGGGCAGCGTGTTATTGATACAATGTTCCCCATTGCAAAAGGCGGTGCGGCGGCTATCCCCGGCGGATTCGGTACAGGCAAAACCGTTACACAGCATCAGCTTGCAAAATTTGCAGATGCAGACATAATAATATATGTAGGTTGCGGTGAGCGAGGCAACGAAATGACACAGGCGCTCAACGAATTTTCCGAGCTTACAGACCCGACCACAGGCAGACCGTTGCTTGAAAGAACAATACTTATTGCAAACACGTCAAATATGCCCGTTGCCGCAAGAGAAGCGTCAATTTACACAGGTATAACACTTGCGGAATACTACCGTGATATGGGCTATCACACAGCACTTATGGCTGACTCGACCTCCCGTTGGGCTGAGGCTTTAAGAGAAATTTCAGGCAGACTTGAAGAAATGCCTGCTGATGAGGGATATCCTGCGTATCTTCCGTCAAGGCTGTCGGAATTTTACGAAAGAGCAGGTTACTTTGAAACTCTCTGCGGTGAAAAAGGTTCAATTACCCTTATCGGTGCAGTATCCCCTCCCGGTGCAGACTTTTCCGAGCCTGTCACTCAGAACACAAAACGTTTTACACGCTGTTTCTGGGCACTTGACAAATCACTTGCATATGCAAGACACTACCCCGCTATTAACTGGAATGACAGTTACAGCGAATATCTTGCAGAGCTTTCGGATTGGTACGCAGAGAATGTACATCCCGATTTTGTAAAATACAGAAACGAAATTGCATTTATTCTTGCCGAGGAAGCAAAGCTTATGGAAATTGTAAAGCTTATCGGATCGGAAATTTTGCCTGACGATCAAAAGCTTACACTTGAAATTGCAAAAGTAATACGAATCGGCTTTTTACAGCAGAATGCTCTTGACGCAACCGATACATACACACCCATTTACAAGCATTTTAAGATGATGCAAACTATTCTGCATCTTAACAAATGCACAAAAGCCGCCGTATCAAGGGGGCTTCCCATGTCCAAAATCCTTTCTACGGGTATGTTTGAAAAAGTTATAAGAATGAAATATGATATTCCTAACAATAATGCGGATGCCCTCAATTCACTTATTGATGAAATATCGGTTGTTTACGATAATGCGGAATGACAAGGTGATATTATGATAAAAGAATATATCGGTCTTAAAGAAATAAACGGTTCGCTTGTTATTCTTGAGGGTGTTAGTGACGCATTTTTTGAAGAAATGGCGCAAATACGCCTTGATAACGGCACAGTCCGTGACGGCAGAGTTGTAATGATTGAGGGCGATAAGGTTGCAGTCCAGGTGTTTGAAGGCACACGGAATATGTCATCATCAAACACATCCGCATTACTCAAAGGCAAGCCTATGGAGCTCCCCCTTTCACCCGAAATCATCGGCAGAGTTTTTGACGGTATGGGCAGACCGAAAGACGGTTTGGGAGATGTTTTCCCCGTCTGTAAAAAGGATATAAACGGTACGGCAATCAATCCCGTTTCAAGAGTATATCCTCAAAACTACATAAACACGGGTATTTCATCAATAGATGCCCTTACCACACTTATAAGAGGTCAGAAACTCCCCATTTTTTCAGGCTCAGGTATGAAGCATAACGAGCTTGCCGTACAGATAGTAAAACAGGCATCCGTTGCTGATAATGAGGATTTTGCCATAGTTTTTGCGGCTATGGGTGTTAAAAATGACGTTGCAGACTATTTTCGCCGTTCATTTGAGCAGGCAAACGTTATGAATAAGGTTACAATGTTTCTGAATCTTTCAAACGACCCCATTATTGAAAGAATCATTACCCCGAAATGTGCCCTTACCGTAGCAGAATATCTGGCATTTGAATGTAATAAGAACATTCTTGTTATTCTCACAGACATGACCTCATACTGCGAAGCCTTGCGTGAATTCAGTTCTTCCAAAGGCGAAATTCCCGGCAGAAAGGGCTATCCGGGCTATCTGTATTCCGACCTTGCGGCAATTTATGAAAGAGCAGGCATCGTAAAAGGCTCAAAAGGCTCTGTTACGCAAATCCCCATTCTTACAATGCCAAATGATGATATAACACACCCGATTCCCGACCTTACGGGATTTATAACGGAAGGACAGATTGTGCTTGACCGTTCACTTGAAACCGGCGGTGTTTATCCTGCGGTAAGCATACTGATGTCACTTTCAAGGCTTATGAAAGACGGAATTGGTAAGGGTTTTACAAGAGAAGACCATAAAAATCTTTCCGACCAGCTTTTTGCGTCATACGCACTTGTACAGGATGCTCGCTCTCTGGCTTCCGTTATCGGTGAGGATGAGTTGTCCGACACGGATAAGCTGTTACTTAAATTCGGTAAAGCCTTTGAAGATGAATTTTTAAATCAAGGTGAAAATGAAAACAGAACCATTGATGAAACCCTTGACCTTGGCTGGAAACTGCTCTCCCTACTCCCCAGAGAATCACTTGACCGTGTAAGTGAGGAGATGCTTGATAAATTCTATAAAGGAGATGTAAAAAACAGTCTTTTTGCATCCTCCTGATTATGAAAGTGCGGTGATTTTTTGTCACAAAACATTTTTCCCACTAAAAACAATTTAATAAAAGCAAAAAAATCGCTGAAACTTGCAAAAGTCGGTTACGATTTGATGGACAGGAAACGCAGCGTACTTGTACGTGAGATAATGTCCTTAATGAACGAAGCAGAGCAGATACAATCTCAGATTGCTCAAAAATATGCCGAAGCATATGCATCTCTCAGTAAAGCCCACATCGAAATGGGTGATTGCGAAGAAGCTGCACAATGTATTCCCGTGGAAAATTCAGTAAAAATCACCACAAGAAGCGTTATGGGTATTGAAATTCCTACGGTTACGGCACAACCGACCGAGCTGTTACCATATTACGCATTTTCAACCACTTGTGCGGCACTTGATGATGCTTATGAAAAATTCAACGAAGCAAAACAGCTTACAATCCGATTGGCGGAATTAGAAAATTCCGTTTGCCGACTTGCCGATGCCGTCAAAAAAACAAGCAAACGCACAAATGCTTTGGGAAATATTATGATTCCTCAATTTGAAGATGCAATAAAATTCATTTCAACTGCCCTCGACGAAAAAGAGAGAGAAGAATTTTCAAGACTTAAAGTTATTAAATCAACTAAAAAATAGGAGCTGTAACAGCTCCTATTTTACTTTATAGGAAACTGCGTTTCCGTAAAGCAAAAAAACAGGAAGCCTAAGCCTCCTGTAAAGAATTAAAGATTAAAGAGTTGCATCTTCAAAATCGTAGCTACCTTTAAAACCTGCTGCGAAAGCCTTGAAAAGTTCCACAACTGACTTAAACCATTCAATAAGTTTTACAATAATTTCCATTATTTACACCTCTCTGTATTAAATAAAAACTCTATAAATTATTCTGCGTCTGTTCCGCTTATGATACCCATGAGTTCATTAAACTTATCTACGAGCTTCTGGAAAAAGCTGATAATCCACTGAAACATTGCGTTGATTGTTGATGCTGACATTAGTATTACACCTCTCTCTAAAACATAATGGCGGTTGGTAAAAATTTACCTTGCAACTATATTTTAACATTTTTCAAACACTAAATCAACAATTACGCCGATTGTTAAATTAAAGTTTGTCTCTTCGCAACATTTATAACAAGTTTCTGTTTTTGCATTATTTTTGGATTGTTTTAGCAAGTAATTTGCACTAATTTTGAACAAAGTGTAAACAACGGCATATTAATTATGTTTAAATTATAATACAGAGCAGTCCGCTGCATCCCTCATTTATGATGCGTTCAAGAGTCTGCTGCAATTTCATTCTCGCTTCGGTAGGCATATGATACAGCTTGTTTTTAAGTCCCTCGTTTACAAGGTCATCAAGAGATTTGCCGAAAATGTTTGATTGCCATATCTTGCCGGGACTTTCCTGAAATTCATTAAGCAAATATTTCACCAAATCCTCGGACTGACTTTCCGAGCCCACAATAGGAGCAACTTCGGTATTTATAGTAGCTTTCATCATGTGAATTGAGGGGGCTGAGGCTTTGAGTCTTACGCCGTACTTTCCGCCCTGCTTCATAATCTCGGGTTCTTCAAGAGTAAGCTCATCAATATTAGGCATAACAATACCGTAGCCTGTTGCCTCCACCTCGTCAAGAGCAGAGCGTATGCGTTTATATCGCCGTGATATTTCTGCCATTTCCGTAAGCGTTTTTATAAGCTGTTCCTCGTTTTTCACATCTACGCCGCTGACCTCGGACACAATTTCATAAAATACGGAATTTGTAATATCAGCATAAATTTCGGCTGTACCGTCGCCAAGGCTTACGCTGTCAACTCTGATATGAGTTATATAATCCTCTTTACCAAGACATGAACACATATCGTTTACATTACGGATACATTTAAGCTCCTGTGCCTGATTCTTTACCGCCGACATAAGACTCTTTTTTATTTTATGGTCACATGAAAGAGATTTCATCCATGAGGGCACGTGAACGGATACTTGCCTTACGGGGAATTCCATAAGCACCTGTCTGAGAATTTCCAATATCTCATTTTCTTCAATATCAAGACAGTTAACAGGCAAAACGGGAACTGAATATTTTTCACTCAGGGACTTGCTCATTTCCTTTGCTGAGGGCGAATCAGGATACATACAGTTAAGCAGAACGATAAAAGGTTTGTTGATATCCTTTAATTCATCAATAACTCTTTCTTCCGCTTCTTCGTATTCATATCTGGGAATATCACTTATACTGCCGTCAGTAGTAACAACAAGACCGATTGTAGAGTGTTCGCTGATAACCTTTTGCGTACCAATCTCAGCCGCCATATTAAATGGGATTTCCTCATCAAACCAAGGTGTTTTTACCATTCTGGGAGACTCACCCTCAATATATCCCAATGAGCTGGGCACGATATATCCGACGCAATCCACCATACGCACGCTGAAATTCACATTACTGCCCAAATCAACCTTTGCAGCCTGTTCGGGAATAAATTTAGGCTCAGTTGTCATAATGGTGCGTCCTGCGGCAGATTGAGGTAACTCATCAACTGCTCTTTCACGGACAAATTCACCGTCTATATTAGGCAAAACGATTGTTTCCATAAATTTTTTGATAAAAGTGGATTTTCCTGTTCTGACAGGACCTACAACACCGATGTAAATATCACCCTGTGTTCTTTTCTTTATATCTTCGTAAATACGGGTATTATCCATTATGTATCCCTCCTGTTATTCCAATTCAAATACAAGCATACGGTCAGCGGAAAGCACATCCTCATCAATGCCGTTTGCAGATTTTATAAAGTCAACACAGCTACCCTGCTCTTTTGCAATATCCCAAAGTTTTTCACCTTTTGATGCAAAATAAACCGTAATTACACCGTCACCGTTGCATTTTTTTTCATGTCCCTTTTCAACGGATGTGATAACATCACATTTTTTTACGGGATTAACAAAGCCGTCAATATGAATCTCCGTGCTGACGGTTGCTTCACAGTTTGAATTCATAGTGCAGTTTACGGCATTAACGCTTAATGTTGGCGTAAAATCGCAATTTTCCACATTTTCGCCAAACTGTTTTACATATTCAAAATCAACAATTCTCTCAAAGAAAAGTCTTTCATTCTCGCCTGTTTCAACCACTAAGCCGTAATGAATATTGCCTTTAAGCTGAATATTACTGTTTTGGGAGTTTACCGTATATCTGATTTTTCTTACGCAGGCATCGACGATGCTTTGCCCTCTGCAAGAGCTGAAATCCATTTTTGCCGTGACTGTATGATTTTCATTCACTTTAAGAATGTCCGTCACACATTTTATACTGCTTTGATGGCAGATAAGCTCAAATGAAGGAGAATACGCCTCGGAAACGGCACTGACCGATGCTTTTCTGTATGCATCTATGTCCGCATTCACAATCAAAGCAACCTCAAGCTGTCTGCCCGATTGAGGTGTATCAGGAGAAAGGCGGATATCAATGCTTCTTGTACTGAGTTTTACACAGCAACGGCTATCCTCGTCAATTCCCTCCATATCAATAATCTGATTAACAGGCACGTTTACTTTTTCCGCAAAGAAATTGCCTTCTTCGGTCAACAGAACAACATCTACAGCTACCGAGCCTTTTATCATAAGTTTATTTTTGATGTTTCGTACCTCGTTAACGATAGGCATAACGGAGCTTCTGTAAACCTTTTTTATTTTAATCTCCCGTGAAATATCGTTTGCTGTTGAAACTGAAAAACATTTTGACATACTGCCGTCAAGAAAATATCCCTCTGCCTTACATTCAAGAGTGTGATAAGGCAAATCTTTGCCGACAGTAATCATTTCACAGTCGGAAATTGACGTAACGCTGACTTTAAGCCCCACACTGCCTCTTATTTCTGCCCTGCGCTGATTTACCGCACGGCATGAAATCTGCTCCGACAAAGCGGTAACACCCACAATATCCGTATCTGCACCGTCGGGCACATCAACACTCCTGTTAAACGGACAGTTTACCTCAAAGCAATCTGTTTTTCCTGCGGAATCCACATAAATAACACGCACGCACACACTACCGTCAATTATAACCTTGTCACCTGTCAAAGCGGCGGAAAATATATTCGTAACCACCGAATTGCCTAAAATCTTCACAATATCGCCGTAGTAATCTGCAAGACTTATATCGTTTTCCACTACCTGCTCGATATTTACGCAAAGCTTTTCTTTTTTTATTAAAACTTTTTCTGTCAGCATCTGAGCTTCCATCTTACCTACTCCTTTTTTTCGCTTTTATTGAATCTATATTCATCATACAGGACAAATATTCCGCCATATAATTATTCAGGGAGTGATGTTTTTATGAAATGTTCAATAAGCAGTCTTTGTGACAAAGATATTATTTCAATGTGCGACGGCACAAAAATCGGCACGGTTGGTGACGTGGAGTTTGACACGGAAAGCGGATGTATTACCGCATTGATAATCTGCGGCAAGCAAGGATTTTTCGGAATGATGGGCAAAACGGAAGATACAAAAATTGATTGGTGCGATATTGAGGTAATCGGTGACGACACCATTCTTGTAAAATGTAACGATAAAAATTGCGGCAAACAAAAAGCACACAAGGTAAAATAAAAAAAAAGATGCCTTTTGCATCCCTTTTTTATTAAACAATAATTTAGCGTACCGCTAAATTATTGCAGTTAGGAGTTAGGAGTGATGAGTTTGGAGTTAAGGAAGCCGCAAGGCGGCTTGGATTTAAATGGTTCAAAAGGCGAAGCCTTTTCCTCCACTCCTCACTTCTCACTACTAACTGATAAATTATTGTTTATCTTCTTTCCTGTACTTTACAACAATGCCAACTAAAATTGCAACAAACACTACAAACGCAACAACACCTGCTATAATTATTTTTTTTACATTATCATTTTCAAAAACAGATTCCTCAGCGTTTTCACTTGCGGCTTCGGCAAAATTAATTTTGAGTGTATCCCTTTTAACATTAACCTCTACTGAATCAGGGTCCATATTACAGCTTTCTGCGGTTGCGATAAAAACGGTTTCAAGTGCAGTTTCATCAATAACATTAAATGTAAAAGTTGCAATAACTGCACTGCCGTCATCTTCACAATCCTCGGGAGCAACATAATACATATTAATAAACTGAATGTCTATTTTATCCTCTTGTGTTGCACCTATTTCAATATAAGAGTCATCTCCGGGCTCATATGCCTCGTAATCTTTAAGCTCTGCAACGGCTGAATCATACAGCAAACGGAAATCTGCACTTTCCGTGCCTGCAAAGTCAAGCACTCTGTAGCTGACCGTAATCTCCTGTTTTTTTTCATTATATGTTGCCTCCAGCTTCAACTGTGGAGTTTCCCATGCAAGAGCTGTAATGCAGGTAAGTGCGAGCATTATAATACAAATTAACATTGATACAAACTTTTTCATTTTAAACATACCTTTCTTATACAAAATAGAATTGCGTATCCCACGCAGGGATATAAGGGTTGTGACGGATATATACTTTATAATCATTTCGTATTGACATAACTTTAAGAGGCAGACAAAATATATCTTCGCTTCTGTGATAACAGGAAATGAGCATTTTCGGCTTACAGCGTTTTATTGTTTCAACTGCACCGTCAAGTGCTTTTGATTCAAATCCCTCAATGTCAAATTTGATATAGGTTACATCATTATTGCCGATTATTGAATCAACAGTTGCTGATTTAACTGCTGTTCCGTTGCTGTCAACAGTACCGTTTCTTCCGCCGTGAGATGAAAAAGTAATTTCACCCACCATGTCACAAATACAGCAATTTATATATTCGATATTCTTAATTCCTGCCGTATTTTTAATAAGCTTTGAAAAATTCTTTCCGTCGGGCTCCACAGCATAAATTTTTTTATAGCCGTCAACAAATTGTAAGAACTGATGCACAGTATCACCGTTAAAAGCACCCAAGTCCATATAAATCTCGTTATTTGAAAGAGATAAAATATTCTCATAGGCTTCGCTGACAGGTGTTTGGCAATCAAAAAGCAAGTTTATATTGCCTGTAAGCTTAAAGTTAATGATATTATCAAAAACCTTTTTTGACTGCTCGTCCGCAAGTATTGCCCTTACAGCTTCAATCTGACTTTGATGCGTCATATAAAAATCACGGTTGAAAATGTTATCACCAAACACAGGCACATCAACGCTGTAAAGCTCCTGCTCACGGGAAATCCTTACAATATTATCTATAACCTCACTTCTTGAAGAACCGAACGCAAGCAACACAAGAAAATCACCGAACCGACTTTTCGCTTCATCATAACTCAATACGGGAAATCCTCTGAAAGTGCGTTTTCTTACAAAAGAGTCACCTGCAAACACTCCGTCAATTTCTATCCCGAGCCGCCATAGTTCATCAATAATTTTATCTGCTCCGTTACCTGTGCCGTAAAGGAGTATTTTTTTATCCGTTTCCTTTGCTCGCTCCCAGACTGTTTTCATCATTCAAGAATATTTGAGGTGATATAATCAATACCCCAGTCTGCAAGCTGTTCACCTGACTGAGCATCGTTACAGGTCCAGCAGTTGACTTTGATACCTGCATCATGTAACGCTTTTATATTTTCCGCTGTGAGAGATGTATATTTTATGTCAAGGTCAAGATTATGCTCTTTGAGAATGCCTATAAGGTCGTCCGAATAATCATCAACAAGATACTGTGCAGGCTGATTGGGATATTTCTTTCTTAAAAATACAAGATTTTCCAGACAGAATGAAATGAACGTTACATTTTCAAGGTAGCCAAGTTCTGTTATTATTTCTGCAATTTCATAAATTTCTTCTTCTGTAAATGCATTTTTAAGCTCAAGAACTGCAACCTTTTCATACTTTTTGCAAATTAAAATATACTCCTGCAAAGTAGGTATTCTTATATCACTTCTGCCTTTTTTACCGTCAATGTCTGTCAACAAAAGACTTCTGAGGCAATCAAAAGTGGTTTTTTCAACCTCCATATCGTCTATAGCGACTCTGCCTGTTGTATCATCATGGAAAACAACATATTTGCCGTCAAGGGTTTTGTGCACATCGGTTTCAATGCCGTAATAGCTCCTGTTGCCTGCCGCAACAAAAGCAGCATTGGTATTCTCTTTTTCAAGACCGCTTAAACCTCTGTGTGCAACAACAAGTGTGGATTTTTTGTTAAATTTGATTGTATCCATGCTAAAATACCTCCGTTAATACTGTTTAGAGTATACCACTTAACAAAGTAAAGTTCAACAATTAATTAATAAAGTGTTGCAAATGGGTATAAATTGTGATAAAATAAATTGATTAATTATGTGAGAAGGTACTTTAACATGGAAATTTCACAACAGCTTTATAAAGACTTCACAGACGAGCAAAAAGCAAAGCTTCACGAAATTCAGGGCATCGAGCTTAAAATTCTTCGAGAAGTAGACAGGATTTGTGAAAAATACAATCTTCATTACTCATTAAGCGGCGGTACTCTTTTAGGTGCAATCCGTCATAAGGATTTTATCCCTTGGGATGACGATATTGACATTGACCTTAAACGAGATGATTTTAACAAGCTTTTAAGCGTTCTTCCCACAGAATTGGGTGATGAATTTGAATTTATCAACTACAACGAATACGGCGAATATTTTTGTGATTTCATTCCCAGAATTTATTACAGAAACAGTAAGGCTGTAAATTCATTCAGTACAGACGGCGGCAAAAACAATTTTGCAAACGACACAAGAATGAACAGAATCTTCATTGAACTTTATTGTCTGCACGATACAACAAAAGAAAGTGTAAAGTCACAGATATTTAAAGTTAAAACAATTTACGGACTTGCTATGGGACACAGACTCATCCCCACAGACAGCTCAAACTACTCATTTATCCAAAAAATGCAGGTAGGTGTACTTACAACAATCGGCAAAATGCTGCCTATGGCAAAAATTTACAAAATGTACGAAGACTGTGTAAACAAGACTCCTACGGGTAGCGGTGATATGTACTTTAAACCGAGCGTACCTCTTCCCGTTCAGCACAGGAACGTGTTTCCCAAGGACTTTTTTGCATCTTACACAAAAGTACCTATCAGAGATGATATGGCCATGGCACCGCAGGAGTATATCAAGGTGCTTGAATATCTTTATACAAACTGGCAGGAGCTCCCTGCTGAAAAGCACAGGCATCCCGGTCATTTTGAACTTTTGAAAACAGAAATTTTTTAATTACAGGTGATTTCAATGAATATTATTATAATTATGTCAGGTGGCGTAGGAAACCGTTTCGGTGCGGACAGACCCAAGCAGTATTGTCTGCTGAACGGCAGACCTGTTATTGATTATGTTATTGATGCGGCGAAAGGTTCGAAGGTTGCGGACAAGATTATCGTCGTTATGGATCCATCATGCATTGATTATTCGGATTATCTTAAAAATTCAGGTTGCGATTTTGCTCCTAACGGCAAAGAGCGTCTTGATTCACTCAAAAGTGCATTCGACCACATTCAGGCAAACTATCCCGAATGTGAAAGCATTATTATTCTTGATGCGGTTGCACCTTTCGTTACAAGCGAGCTTATTGACGATTATCTTACAAAAACAAAGGAATATGATGCAGTTATCACCTGTCAGAAGATAACAGGTGCATTGGGTAACTATGATTACGATCCTCTTGACCGTGAGCAGTATTACATGACACAGTCACCCGAGGCATTCCGCTTTAAGACTCTTATTCCTCACTTTACAACAACATTCCCCAGCCAGGAGCTTGCATGGCAAATGCCCAGGGAAACAACAAAGTACCTTAACTTTAATTTTAAAAACAATCTTAAACTGACATACGATTTCGAGTTAAAATACGCAGAGTATGTTATGAACCAAAATAATAAATAATTGGAAGCTTCATAATGTTAAAAAACAAAAAAACAGTGTTCACAATAGCCTCCGACCTGATTTTCAGTGTTGCAGGACTTATGCTGATGAACGGCACGCTTCAATTTCTTATATACTCACTGTTAAGAAAATGGGTAGGAAACGAAGCATTCGGTGATTATCAGTCAATAATCGCAGTCGTATCTATTATGGGTACGACTTTTGGTGTTGCCGCAAATTATTCAAGAATGGTGCGTGCGAGGGACAAAAAAGACACAAACGGCGATTATAACATATTCCTTACAATAATTTCTGTTTCGTGCATAGCTGTTTCTGCAGGAACTCTGCTTATATACAAATCTTTTAATGCAGCTCATTTTATTCTTCTTACCATTCTGATGGTAGTTACCGTTCTCAGATATTACGGCGATGTAAATTACCGTATCAAACTCAATTATAAAGGTTTTTTTGTTTATTATGCAATCATCACGGCAGGATACTGCATCGGACTTCTTGTGTTCAGATACATCTCTGAACAATGGATGCTTATATTTATTCTCGGTGAACTTGCCGCAGTTATATTTGTAGCTCTTCACGGTGACATTTTCAAAGGTAAAAATCTGCTTACCCGTTCACCCGAATTCAAGGATTCAATGAAATCCGTGGGTATCCTTTCTGCTACAAATATACTATCTGCAATCGCACAGCAGGCTGATAAAATTATTCTCGGTCTTGCAATAAACGGTGAAGCCGTTACAACATTCTATGTTGCAACACTTATGGGCAAGGTCGTTTCTTTGCTCACAACACCTCTCAACGGCGTACTTATTGGCTATCTTACAAAATACGATGGTAAAGTTACAAAAAAGATGATTGCCGCTTTTGTACTTGTGCTTTTTGGTATTGGAATTGTTGCACTTTTTGCTTGCTATGTTGCATCAATGATAGTTGTAAAATTCTTACATCCCGAAGTATTTGATGAGGCGAAACAGTATTTCTTTCTTGCCAACGCAGGTCAGATTTTCTACTTTATTGCAAACTGTCTTATGACTGTTATTTTAAGAGTTGCAAGTGAAAAGTTCCAAATGTACATCAATATTGTATACATCATCATTTACGCCGTAACGGTAATACCTCTTACAATTTCAATGGGAATTTGGGGCATTACAATTGCGTTACTCATAACGAATGCCGCAAAATTTATAATAACCGCCATTGTAGGATTTGTAAAAACTGACTCAAAAGTTCAAATTGAGGAATAAATATGAAACTACTTATTGCATCGGACATTCACGGCTCAGCGTACTATTGCAGAATGCTTGTTGAAGCCTTTAAAGACGAAAACGCAGATAGAATTTTACTGCTTGGTGATATTCTTTATCACGGACCGAGAAACGACCTGCCCAAAGAGTACGCTCCAAAAGAGGTTATTGCAATTCTCAATCCTTTGAAAGATAAAATTTTCTGTGTAAGAGGTAATTGCGATACCGAGGTTGACCAGATGGTGCTCGACTTCCCTATTCTTGCTGATTACAGCGTTGTACCGAGTGGTGACAAGCTCATTTATGCCACTCACGGACATAAATTCAACGAAACTACCCCACCCCCTCTTGCAAAAGGTGATATTCTGCTTTGCGGACATACCCATGTGCCGAAAATAACAGATTGTGACGGCTTTGTATATCTGAATCCCGGCTCTGTTTCAATTCCAAAGGAAAACAGCCCTCACAGCTACATGATTTTGGAAAACAATCTGTTCGTATGGAAAAATCTTGAAACAGGTAAATGTTATAAATCATACGAGTTTTAACAATAAAACTATTGACAAAAACAATTAAAAATGTTATTATATTGAAGCTTGATATTCAAGCTTGCGGATCAGCTTAATTGCCCGCCTCGGTTTCTCTCGCCGTGTAAAATTTTGAGAGATTTTTTATTTGCGGATGTGGCGGAATTGGCAGCATTGAGTTCGACTGCCGCCGGTGGCGGA
>CAZBVV010000019.1:0-2984 GCA_964495345.1 uncultured Eubacteriales bacterium | reverse complement strand
GCCCGTTCAGATTAATTACAACTTAATAGATTTGCGGATGTGGCGGAATTGGCAGCATTGAGTTCGACTGCCGCCGGTGGCGGATGAAAGGAGAACGAAATGGCGTAGCGGTCAAAATTCTGCGATGCGAACAGCGAGCTAAGAATTTTGGGCACCGCAAGAGTCACGCGCCCGTTCAGATTAATTACAACTTAATAGATTTGCGGATGTGGCGGAATTGGCAGACGCGTTAGATTCAGGTTCTAATGGTAGCAATATCGTGCAGGTTCAAGTCCTGTTATCCGCACCAAAAGTCCTCGTTCATATGAACGGGGATTTTCATCTGTTTATAATCAGAATAGAAAACTACATAAGAAAAATACCGTAAGTTTTTATTGAAGCTTCCGGATTTTACGGAGCAAGGCTAAAAGAAGAATTTGAGGAGTATTAAAAAAATGAATCTGTTGACTGACAACCCCAAAAAATTATTTTTTAAATTTCTTGTTCCTGCTGTCAGTTCTGCCGTCGCCGTTGCGATATACAGCTTTGTTGATACCATTGTGATCGGTCAGGATATAGGCCCGAACGGAACTGCTGCGTGTGCGGTTCTTATGCCCCCTTTTACTATAGCAACCTTCATTGCATTACTTTTCGGTGTTGGCGGTTCGGTGCTTATGAGCAAATCCAGAGGTGAAGGAAATCACGAAAAAGGTGACGCATATTTCACAGCATCACTTTTATATGTAGGAATAATTACCGTTGTTTTATGGATAGTGGGCATATTTTTGCAAAAACCTCTCTACCGATTATGCGGTGCAGATGACATTCTTCTTCCATATGCTTATGAATACGGCAAATGGATTTTTGCGGCTTTTCCGTCTTTTGTACTCGTGCCTTTTCTCGGCTCATTTATACGAACCGACGGTTCTCCGAGATTTGTAATGGTTGTAACATTAATCGGCGGTGTTATCAATATCATCGGCGATATTGTGTTGGTTTTCCCTTTAAATATGGGAATGGAAGGTGCTGCATTGGCAACGGTATGCGGCTCTCTTATTCAGACTGTTATACTTATTGCTTATATCCTGCTCGGAAAAACTTCTTTACATATTGCAAAACCGTATAAATGGTTTGTGGCGGTTAAAAAAATTACAGTATTGGGATTTGGTGCTGGACTTTCGCAAATTGCAATGACCGTTGTATCATTTGTAATAAACAATCAGATTATGAAATATTCAGGTACATCGGCACTTGCGGTTTACGGATTTCTCGGCACAATTTCAGCACTTTTCCTGAGCATTTTTTCGGGCATCGGTCAGGCAGCGCAACCGATTGTTTCTGAAAATTACGGAGCCGGTCAGCATAAGCGATACAATGAAGTCCTAAAAACAGGAATGATAACTGCGATTATTTTCGGCATTGTCAGTTTCGGAATATGTGCATTGTTCCCCTCGCAAATCGCATCTGTGTTTATGAAAACCACACCAGAGGTTGAACAGATTGCTCCTTATATCATTAGGGTTTGTGCGTTGTCTTTTTTCCCGATGGCGATAAATATGTTTGTTATGGCTTATCTTCAATCCGTAGCAAAAGCAAATGGCGCAACTCTGATTTCTCTCCTGCGAGGAATGATATTGCCGATTGCTCTTATCTCTACTCTTCCAATGATTATGAACGGAAACGGAATATGGTGGGCAATCACCGCAGCAGAAGGCATTACAGCTGTTTTGGCAGTAGGATTTATTATTAAGGAAATGCATAAAAATAAACAATAGACTTTATCTTATATCAAACAGAGTTAAAAAATATCCCGATGCAATGCATCGGGACATTTGATTATTTAGCTGGGGGAACGTTGATTTCAAGGTCAGTCAGAGGGAATGAGCAACAAGGATGGATACAGCCGAACTTATAGTCAGCAAGACGGCGGTATTCAAGGTGCTTGGGCACATAAACCTTGCCCGAAATCAAGTGTGAATGACAGAATCCGCATTCACCGCTACGGCATCTTGCAGGTACGGCAAGTCCGTTCTGTTCAATAATCTGCATTACAGAATCGGTTGACTTACCTTTTATGATGTATGTCTTATCCTGAATTGTAACGGTAATTTTTACAGTTTCGGGAATACCTGCAGGATAATCTGCCTGTGTATGCGGATTATGGAATTCACCGAACATCTCGTGTCTTATATATTTTTTAGGAAGATTCAGCTTCTCAAGTTCTTTATCAACAAATGCATACATCTGCTGCGGTCCGCAAAGAAAAACAGAATATGCTTCGTTTTCGGGAGCGTATTTTTTCATAAGCTCTGCTGTAATGAAGCCTTTTTCGCATCCGTCGGGAATCTGTGCATTTTCATCACTTAAAACGTGAACAACCTTAATTTTGCTGCACTTTGCCGCAACTTCGTCAAGCTCCTCACGGAAGAGAATGTTATCATAATTTCTGCTGCCGTAAAGAAGTGTCATTTCAAAATCTTCATCACCGTCAACAATGGCATTTGCCATTGAAACAAAAGGTGTAATACCGCTTCCGCCTGCAAGACAGATAACTTTTTTTGCATCACGCAGAGGCTGATATTCAAAATTGCCGGCAGGTGCTGAAACTTCAACGCAAGTACCAACTTCCCAATTATCGAAAATATAACGGGACATAAGTCCGCCCTCAACGAGCTTAATTGTAAGAACATACCTACCCTCAAGTGAATCCTTGGGTGATGATGAAATAGAATAAGCTCTTGTTACGGGCATATCCTCAATGGTTTCAAAAACGGTGAGATATTTACCTGCACCGAAATATGCAAGAGCCTTTGTGCCTCTTTCTTCATCGGGAACAAGGGTAAAGCTTTTGCAGTCTTCGGACATAACTTTAACATCGGCAACTTTAAGATACTGCCTTTTGGGATGAAGTGCCTTTGCAAGAGCTGTTGCATTATCCGAAATTTTCGGCATTTCAGCCTTTGCGGCATTAAATCTTGCCTGACGGTCAGGAAGCATTTTTATAA
>CAZBVV010000018.1:0-25685 GCA_964495345.1 uncultured Eubacteriales bacterium | reverse complement strand
AGGGTGAATTTACTTTTAAAGAATATGATATTGTTGTTGCTCCCTACGGTGACGACAGCAACGACGGTACACCCGAAAATCCTGTTAAAACACCCGAAAGAGCTAAAGAAATGCTTAAAAGTATTCAGACTGACGATACTGTTACGGTCTGGTTCAGAGAAGGTACCTATGTAATTGAAGATACAATCGAATTTACATCGACTGACAAAAACAATGTTGTCTTCCGTTCATATCCAAATGAAACTGTTGAATTTTCAGGTGCAAAAGAGATTTCAGGTTGGAGTGAAACTGTAATAAACGGTGTGAATGCTTTTGTTACAGATGTTGAAATCAACTCCGAAGACGATTATTTCCGTTCACTTTTTAAGGGTAACAAGCGTCTTGCACGTTCACAGTACCCAAAAGAGGGTGTTTTCACTATTGCTGACCCAAAAACAGATGAGGCAGTTCCTTCCGACTGGGCACCTGACTTTTTCACACATTCTCTGGCTTTCTACGCAAATACAGATGAAATTCTTGATTTTGAAAATCCCCGTGACGTTGAAGTTAAGATTATGCATTTCTGGTGTGACGAGCATCTGCCGATAAGCTCTGTTGATGCCGCAACCGGCAGAATCGAAACAACAAAACCCTCCTCAATGACAGTAAGAGTTGATGACAACTTTGTATATGAAAATGTTAAAGAAGCACTTTCACTCCCGGGTGAATGGTATCTTGACAGAACTGAACAGAAGCTTTACTACATTCCCGAAGCCGGCGACACGGTTGACAATACGGTTCTTTACGCAGGCATGACAGAGCAGCTTTTCTCCTTTGAAAATGCAAAAAATATCACATTCCAAGGCATCAATTTTATAAACACAGATTGGGAAAATATAGACGGCGAATTTTTTAATAATTTGTTCGATGAAACACATCCTTTATATAATAATATAGAATACGGAGCTGTTCATCCACAGGCTGCATATGAAGTTCCTGCGGCAATTACCGTTGTTTCTTCATCGGGCATTGATTTTACTGACTGTCTTTTTGAAAACATTTCTTACACCGCTGTAAAGTTTGATAAAGGTTCACAAAACTGCAACATCACCACTTGTAAGTTTAACGAAATCGGTGCAAATGCCGTATTTATCAACGGAGATTTTGTTGTACCCGCAACAACCGCAAACATTAATGTAAAAGACTGTCATATCAGCTACTACGGCAGAATTTTTAACAATGCAATAGGTATTCTTCTTACTCATGCCGTTGACTGTGAATTATCAAACAATGAGATTCACGACGGCTGGTACACGGGTATTTCCGTAGGCTGGAACTGGGGATACACACCCAACTCCACAAACGGCATTAAAATTATGAACAACCTCATTTACAACATAGGTAACGGCTGGCTTTCGGATATGGGCGGTATTTACACGCTCGGTATTCAGCCCGATACTGTTATCAGCGGTAATATCATACACAATGTGGGTTGTTACGAAGGCTCAACAGGTTACGGCGGTTGGGGTATTTACCTTGACGAAGGTTCAAGCTATATAACGGTTGAAAAGAATCTTGTTTACGACTGTTCATCAAACTGTTTCCATCAGCACTACGGCGAAAACAATATAATACGCAACAACATTTTTGCTTTCGGCGGTGACGGTCAATTCCTTATAACAAAGCACGAAGACCATAATTCTCTTTATCTTTATAACAACATTCTTGTAGGTAAAAAATCAGTAATGTATAAGAATGCAACAAGCGAAGATTGGTTTATTGATAACAACAACCTGTATTGGGATTACGGAACAATAGGCAATCTTGTTTATTCGGGCAACTCGATGACTGTTGGTGACAGATTCTCTCTTGTAATTATGACACTGAGAGGCTATTACAACAACGCAGTTTATGCTGACCCGTTGTTTAAGGATGTTGAAAACAGAGATTTTACACTTGCAACAAACAGCCCTGCACTTGACACAGGCTTTGAACCTTGGGAATATAATGCAGGTACAATTACAAAGTTTTAATAAAATTTGAGGGACTGCGATTGCAGTCCCTTGTTTTTAGCGATAATATAAACAATAATTTATCTGTGAATTGACTTGATACCGTAGGGGCGATGATTCATCGCCCGCGTGCGAAGCACAAATTCCGTCAGGAATTTTATATGTGCAAATGAAACGGTGTTCCACCGTTATTTGCCTTACGGCAAATCGGGCGTTAGGTTAACGCCCCTTACAAATTCTATTGCAATTTTTTCTTCGCTAAATTATTGTTTATCAATTAAGTCCACACAAAACGATATCAATATAATCTTTAAAACGCAGTTTACTATAAAACTGAAAATTCGGCTGTATCAGGTGACACAGCCGAAAATTAAGTTAATCAATATTACTTGAAGTAAAGATTGAGTGAAGAAGTCCGTGAATCCATATAGAAATCTGTCCCATAAGAGGTAAATCTGACAGACTGCTGAAGAAACTGCAGAAAATACACTCATTACTGCCTGTGTAGCCTGTACCGATATAAACCTCACCTGCTACATAATTGTCAATATCCTCCTGTTTATTAAAAGGAACATCGTCAAGTGTTGCATTGGGAAGATATGCTTTAGCTACATCATAAAGTCTTGCTTCAACGAATGTGCCGCTGTTTGTTTGCATTACTTCTCCCCATTTATAGGCAATAGTTTCATAGCTGTCATTCTCAAGGTCAACAGTATATTTTGCTGATGTACTGCCGTATGCAAACCAATCTGTCCTTGCTGCCCAGCTGTTATAGCCTTTATATGTCCAAAGGGTCCAAATAACATCATTTGTATCGTATGCTCTGATTGTATAATCAAGTGTTAATGTATCACCAACGGGATGGAATTCACCTGCATACATGGGAACATCATAGAAACAAGCCCAGCCGTTCGCAATTCTTGTTGTATAATCGGATTCGGCATCGTCATACTGATGATACTGATAAACAACATTATTCCAACCGTAATCATCGGGATCGGGCAGTTTATCCATACTCCATGTGCCTATCATTGTAATAACTCTGTTGGGATCTTCTGCCCTGATTGCATCGTAGCACATATCATAGAATTCCCAATAATAGGAATATACACGCTGTGCAATATTGACACCGCACATAGGCTCATTTAGAAGGTCAAACATAGCAATGGCGGGATCTCCTGCAAAACGCTCTGCAATAACTCTCCAAAGCTCTACTGCCTGTTTACGGTACCATTCGCCTTGTTCGTTCTGGTCGAAGAAATGGTAGCTTCCGCTTAAACCGCAATGGTTACTGTTACCCTGACAACCGTTTGCACCGTGAAGGTCAAGAATTGCATAAAGACCGTACTTACGGCACATTTCAACGGCCCATTCAAGTCTCGAAAGGTCAATTTCACCGTTTTCGTCAAGAATCCATGTGCCTTTATCATCGGACTGGAAGTTTCTGTACCAGAAAGGAATTCTTACACAGTTAAAGCCCATATCTGCAATATTCTTAAAGTCAGCTTCGGTTATCCAGTTATCCTGATAAATATTGATAAGCTCGTAACAACCATCAAGACCGAAACGCTCTGTTAGAACGCTGTAAGAATAAACATCGCCTGTTGCATCATTATAAACAGGACAGAACCAGTCTTCCATAATAAGCCATCCGCCGAGGTTTATACCACGGAGGAAAACATCTTCACCCTTTGCGTTTACAAGCTTATAGCTCTCTGTATGAAGTGCATCATCTGCATGGATAGCCACATTATCGTCAGCTTCTGCAAAAACAGATACTGCAAGCACCGATGTTACAGACAAAACAGCGATAATAATAGAAAGGAATAGTGATAAGAGTTTTTTCAAAATTGCCGCCTCCTAAAATCATTTGTAAATTATTTGTAAACTGATTATATACCATTTTTTAACTTTTGTCTATATATTTTAAAAAAAAGTGTGCTGCAGAAAACAACACACTTTTTACATTTTGTTTAAAATTCAATCTTTGATGCAATATATGCTTCAAGCTCGTTAATAGGCAATCTTACCTGCTCCATTGTATCTCTGTCACGGACAGTTACGCAGCCGTCAGTTTCGCTGTCAAAATCGTATGTGATACAGAAAGGTGTACCTATTTCATCCTCACGGCGGTATCTCTTACCGATTGAGCCTGTTTCGTCAAAGTCAACCATGAATTTCTTGCTGAGCTTTTCGTAAACATCCATAGCCTTATCGGAAAGTTTCTTTGAAAGGGGAAGAACTGCAGCCTTGTAAGGTGCAACAACAGGACTTAAATGAAGAACAACTCTTACATCGTTCTTTTCAGCGTCAATAACCTCTTCGTCATAAGCTTCACAAAGAAGAGCAAGAACAGTTCTGTCAAGACCGTAAGTTGACTCAATGATAAAGGGAATAAACTTTTCGTTTGTTTCGGGATCAAGATAATCCATCTTCTGACCGCTGTATTCCTGATGTCTTGTAAGGTCGAAGTTTGTTCTGTTATGAGTGCCGTTGATTTCACCCCAACCGAATGGGAACAAGAACTCAATATCACAAGCCGCTTTTGCGTAGTGAGCAAGCTTTTCATGGTCGTGGAAACGAAGATGCTCTGCAGGAATACCTAAATCCTTATAGTATTCCATACCGTAGTTCTTGAAGTAATCGTAAAGCTCTGTGTCTGTACCCTCTTTACAGAAAGTCTGGAACTCCATCTGCTCAAATTCGATGGTTCTGAATGTGAAGTTACCGGGTGTAATTTCGTTTCTGAAAGCCTTACCGATCTGACCGATGCTGAAAGGAAGCTTTGCTCTCATTGAACGCTGAACATTAAGATAGTTTACATATTCACCCTGTGCATTTTCGGGACGGAGATATATAACACTCTTGCTGTTGTTTGTAACGCCTCTGAAAGTCTGGAACATAAGGTTAAATTCTCTGATGTCGGTAAAGTTGTGTTTGCCGCAGTTGGGACAGGGAATTGAATGAGCCTTGATATACTCAAACATTTCTTCCTTTGTCATACCGTCTGCATGAGCATTCTCGTCAAAATCGTCAATAAGATTGTCTGCTCTGTGACGCATTTTACACTCTTTACAGTCAAGAAGAGGGTCAGAGAATGATGCAACGTGACCGCTTGCTTCCCATACTCTGGGATGCATAAGGATATCAGCATCAACCTCGTAGCTGTTCTTTCTTTCCTGAATAAATCTTTTTCTCCAGGTATCTTTAACATTGTTTTTAAGTCTTGCACCTAAGGGGCCGTAGTCCCATGTGTTTGCAAGACCGCCGTAGATATCGCTGCCTGCGAATATAAAGCCTCTGCTCTTACAAAGAGCAACAATTTTTTCCATAGTTTTTTCGGTATTATTCATTTGTATGACCTCCGATTTAATTCAACATATAATTTTAAAGCAAAAAAAGGCAAATGTCAAGTTAATTATACAATAATATATGAGTCAACAAAAAAATTTAACATAAAAGAGGGTAATATGTAAATTTTTCCTTGACAGAGCATGACAAACTGTGTTAAAATTTCACTTACTGTTAACAGAAAAATATTTTTGAAAGGAGATGGACAGAATGATGAACAATATGATGATTAAGACACATAATACCGGGAATATTTTGTCCGTTTCACGATAACAGTAACGGATAATATTGCAGTCCCGGCATTGTGTCGGGACTATTTTAATTCGTAATGCGTAATTCGCAATTCGTAATTATAAAAGAGGTAAAATTATGAAAAATAAAGAAAAAAAGGAACTTTTCGGCGGGTTGAAAAACACCTTCTACGCCGTAAAAATCATTTTTAAAGCATCACCGTTTCTTTTGCCGGGTTTTACACTTTCGGTATTTGCTTATTGGCTGTTTGACAACTACATTAAAAATGTTTACTTTCTTGATAAAATGCTTGGAATCGTAACAGACGGCGGCACATTTGAAAATTTTATGAAAACTCTTATTATTTTTTGTGTATTCGGTGTACTTGCCCAATTTTGTGACTGTTTTGGTGATTATATTGCATCAACGGAAAACAAGAAAGTTTACAAGCTTTTAAATGAACAGATTTTCCGTAAAGCCTGTGCCGTGGATATAGAATGTTATGAAAATCCGAAATTCTACGATAACTACAAGCGTGCAACGGACGTTATAAACAACGATATGACATTGTCATTATCATGGCATCTTAGCAGTCTTGTTGCATTTATCGGCGTAGGTGTAAGCCTTGCATCGTATATCTGCTCCGTTGACCCTAAAATATTGTTTTTTCTTACGGGAATGATACCTTACATACTTTCACAGGCATTACGCAACAAATTGGAATACAAAAAAGACAAGGAAATGACCTCCAATAACCGTAAAAAGGACTATGTTCAGCGAGTTGTATTTCTTAAAGATTTTTCAAAGGATATGCGAACTTCGGGCATATATAACGTTATGAAAACACGCTTTGTAAGAGCCGTTACAAGGAACTGTGACATTATAAAAAAATACGGCTGGAAAACAGGCATTATAGATGTTTTCGGCGGATTTTTCAGCGAGATTCTGCCCATAGCAGGCACTCTTATTTACGGTGTTTACGGTTTTATAAACGGTACGGTTTCCGTGGCACAGTTTGCAGTTCTGATAAGTGCAATAACAAGCCTTAAAGATATGATTGAACACATAAGCAGCAATTTATCGGAAATACAGAGAGTTTCGCTTTATTTCGGCAATTTAAGAGATTTCTTCGCCTACGAAAACAGGCAGATAAACGGAACGAAAAAAGCTCAAAAGCTTGAATCGGTTGAATTTAAAAACGTTACGTTTACATATCCCGGTGCAGAAAAACCGTCACTTAAAAACGTATCTTTCCGTTTAGGCAAGGACGAAACAGTTGCAATCGTAGGCAAAAACGGTGCAGGTAAGTCCACATTCGTAAAGCTTCTGCTTCGTTTTTACGACCCAGACGAGGGAGAAATTTTTTACAACGGCATAAACATAAAAGAGTATGATATGGAATCCCTCCGCAAGCGTGTGGGTACTGTTTTTCAGGATTACAAGGTGTTTGCCCTGTCAGTTAATGAAAACGTGCTTTGCCGTGAATGTGAAACACAAGAGGACAGAGCACACGCTGAATACGCACTCAAAAAAAGCGGAGTTTTCGGCAAAATCAGTACCCTTGAAAACGGTGCTGACACGGTTCTTACCCGTGAATTTGACGACAAGGGTGCAGGTCTTTCGGGCGGTGAACAGCAAAAAGTTGCAGCTGCAAGAATGTTTGCACATCCCTTTGATTTAGCTGTGCTTGACGAACCCTCATCTGCTCTTGACCCTATAGCCGAATATAAGATGTATGAAAGTCTGATTGAAGAAACTAAAAACAAAATGGTTATCTACATTTCACACAGGCTTTCAAGTGCCGTTCTTTCTGACAGGATTTATGTTTTTGAAAACGGTACTGTGGCTGAAAGCGGAAGCCATGCCGAGCTTATGGAAAAGAACGGTATATATGCCGAGATGTTCACAATGCAGGCATCAAACTATAAGGATGAGGAGGGAGAAGAATGATAAAGAAAAAAGAAAAAGGTCAGCACGGCATTATAAGTAATGTTTTCTTTCTGCTTAAAATAATGTTCAAAATTTCTCCCGGACTGGTTATCGGTGAAATTTTAACAGACATTATCACAACACTTCCCGACAGGCTAATATCCGTTATCGGAATAAAGTATGTAATTGACCAGATAGGTAAGCCCGACGGCATTCGCAAAATATTTATTGCACTTGCAATAATGGTTGGTGTGATTATTTTTGAAAACGTTTTAAATGCTTTATTCTTTGAGCTTTTTGCACACAGGGCAAGAGAAAAAATGCATCTGGGTATTCATTCAAAGCTCTACGAAAAGGCAATTTCACTTGACCTTGCAAGCTATGACGATTCATCATTTTACAGCGATTTTATACTTGCCATAGAAACATCATCCGAAAATATAAGAAGCATTTTAAATCTTGTAAGAGGCTATGTATCAGAAATAATAGCATTTATTTCAATCGGTGCAATTATGTTTACCATTGACCCTGTATGCCTTGTGATTATTCTGTTTTTTGTTATCACATTTCTTCCAATCGGCAAGCACACGGGCAATTTGCAGATGAAACGCCGTGAAGAGATGAACGAAAAATACAGAAAAGCAAACTATTTTTCACGACTTTTCTATCTGCCCGAATTTGCAGGAGAAATGCGTATGCACTCCATTACAGGTATTTTCTTTAAGCGATTCCGTGAAAGTGCAGACGATATAACAAAAACACAGCGTAAATATGTGGGTAAAATTGACGGTTGGTTCTTTCTGCAGGCGGTTGTTGTGCAGATAATCGGCTTTATGCTTGTACTTACAACATACATAGGTTATCAGACCCTTGAAGCGGGTGCTTTGACAGCAAGTGACTTTGTTTCAACATTCAACGGTGCGGCATCAATCAGTTCTTCGGTACTTTTCCTTACGGTTTATTCATTAAGAAACTTCACCGAGCGTTCAAAAATGATTGAAAAATACAGAACTTTCCTGTCAACAGATTTTAAAATCAAAGACGGAAACCATGTTGCCGAATGTGGTGAGGCAAAGGATATCGAAATTAAAAACATCAGTTTTACATATCCGGGCAACGACTCCCCCACTCTTAAAAATATCAGCATGACAATTCATCCGGGTGAAAAAATTGCACTTGTGGGCTACAACGGTGCAGGCAAAACCACTCTTACGAATCTGCTGTTGCGTCTTTATGATGTAACAGAGGGTGATATTGTTATTGACGGCAGAAGCATAAAAGATGAAACGGTTGCATCACACCGTGACCGCTTTGCCGCAGTATTTCAGGATTTTAAGATTTTCGGTGCAACAGTCGGTGAAAACGTTGCATTACAGGTTGATTATGATAAAGACAGAGTGCTTGAGGCTCTGAGTCACGCAGGCTTCAAAAAAGAACTCCCCAAAGGTACTGAAACAATACTTTTAAGGGAATTCAGCGACAACGGGTTATCACTTTCGGGCGGTGAACAGCAAAAGGTTGCAATAGCAAGAGCTTTTTACAAAAAGTGCCCCTATGTTATTCTTGATGAACCAAGTGCAAACCTTGACCCTGTTTCCGAATATGAACTTAATCAATCCATGATGGAAGCTGCAAAGGATAAAACTGTTATCTTTATTTCTCACAGACTTTCAACCACCCGTCATGCAGACAGAATTTTCATGATGGAAAACGGTGAAATCGTTGAACACGGCACACACGACGAATTGATGCAACTTAACGGCAAATATGCATATATGTTCAACTTGCAGGCGGAAAAGTATAAACAATAATTTATCAGTTAGTAGTGAGGAGTGAGAAGTGAGGAGTGGAGGAAAAGGCTCCGCCTTTTAAACCATTTAAATCCAAGCCGCTTTGCGGCTTCCTTAACTCCTAACTACAACAATTTAGCGGAACGCTAAATTATTGTTTATTAACAAAATCCATTAGGCGTCCGTGTGCGTAGCACAAAATCCGCAAGGAATTTTTTTATGTGCAATCAAACTCCCTACAAATGTTAATTAATTACCTTGACAAAAAATGTCGTATTCAGTATAATTATGGCTGTCGAGAGGTAATCGGCGTAAAAAAGGCGGTTGGCACACACTCCGAAAGGAGGTGTCGCAAATGGCAAAGGTACTTATGTTTTTTATTGCTTATGTAATTTATAAGGATATCAAATCTGTAACTTTAACCATAAAGAAATAACCGCCCTGTTGGCAGACAGAGCAGTTAAAATTAAAAAAAACTATCTTCGGTCAACCGCTTTTCGGTTGCCTTTTGGCTTTATTATAGCAGAATGATTATACATTGTCAAGCACCGATGGGTGTTTTTTAGTTATAAATCAAAAAAAGTCCGGCATCGAATGATGCCGGATTTAGTATTAATTTGTTTAAGACAGCACGCCTGAAACACTGCAAGTTATAGTAGGACTTGCGGTTTCTGTCTGAACGGGAACGAGCAAAAGATAACGCTTCGCAACAAAGTCGCCCTTTGCAACATTACCGCTTTTGGATGCAACAGCACTTGTTACCTTCCAATTAGAGCCGTACACAGTATAAGATGTGGATGCGTTTGTACAAGTAGCTGTTGAGCCGTTATAAGTAAACGTACCTGTAAGCTTCATTACAACCATAGCTTCATCGTCATCATTGTATATCGTTACAGTTTTAGCGCCTGTCTTTGAATATGTAGCACGAGCCATTGTATTCTCTTCTTCAACTGTCAGAACAGTAACAATATAGCTTCCGTCTTCAAGATACTCAACTGTTTCGGATTGGATAATTGCTTCATCCTGTGCATAAGCAGAAACAATACATACGGATAAAAGCATAACAACAGAAATTACAAATGCAAATATTTTTTTCATTAAAAATCACCTATTGAAAAATTGCCGATTCACTTTCATCAACAACGGCTGATTCAATCAAATAGTCCGACTTTTCTGACTGTGAATCAATAAAACCAAAAGCAACTACAATTCCCCATACGGCAATAACTGTCACAACGAGAACTGCAATCAGCTTTTTTATGTTTATCTTTTTTCTTACGGTCTGCATATCAACGCAACTGAAGAAAGAATCCGCTATTTCATCCGCAGAGCCGAACTTTTTAATAACCGTTTCTATGGTAACATTCGGATTATCGGCAACATAATTGTCAATATCCTCTACCATGTTATTGAAACAGGCGCTTGACTCTTTAGTATTACACAGCAGTTTTGACTTAATTTCGCGTTTGTAACGTTTTAAGTCCTGTTTGAGTTGCTTATCACTATTCATCGGAATCTACCTCTCTGTCCAAAATCTTATTTATGCTGTCAGTGATTGTCAAGTACTCTTTAAGAATTTCATTATAGTATTCAATTCCGCTATCTTCAATGTGATAATAACGTCTCTTTCGTCTTTTGCCCACAAGCTTTTCATAGTCACTTATATAACCCAATTCTGATAACTTATAAAGAATCGGATACAATGACCCATCAAGCATCGTGTAATGACCGTTACTTTTTTCCTCAAAGGCTGTTACGATTTGATAACCGTACAGATCTTCCTTTTGAAGAAGATGCAACACTAATAATTCCGCTGTACCTCTTTTAAAATTCTCTTGATTCTGGCTCATCTTATACGCCCCTAAAATTTATTTGCATTTGTACATAACATATATTATCACAAATAAAATTATAATGCAAATCAATTATAAAAAAAAAGCAAAAAAAATGTAGAATCTTTTGCAATTTTAAAGAAATATTGACAGAATTTATTACCAACAATAATCTACGTGCACTGTATTGCTGTTGCAAATATATATTAACAAATAAAACATTAAAAATCAATATATTTACGAAAATTCAGCAATTACTACATCAAAAAAATACATATGTTGTACAAATTGTTCAGATTTTTCCGAACCGTGTCGATTATGCACAATTCGGGAGTTTTTATACTCTATTCTTCCTTTTTGAGCTGTTTTACAAGCTGATTTCCGTATACAGCCGCACCTGTTACAAGCACGCCCTGTATTGCCGCCGTAACCGTCCAACCGCCCAAAGCCATAGCACCGACAATACCTATAGGAAGAAGAATTACGGGAATCCATTTATCGGGAATTTTGTCGATATTCTTGATAATCTGTCCGATAATGATAAGTACGGGAATGAGAATAAGTGCGTTTTCGGTTATGTAGGTTAATATTTCCATTAATTCACCACCTTTCGAACAATAATTTTCCGTAGGTAAATTATTGCTACCTGTGTGCCGAAACATTAAGGTGCGTTTCCAGCTTTTCTTTAGCTTTTGTTACCGTATGGTTTGCACCGAGCTGTTCAAGTCCGTCAAGACACGCTTGCAAAGCGTAACAGATAAGCATATTTTCCTCTTTCACGGCTTTGATGTCCTCGTTCTGTTTATTCTGTTTAAGATACCATCTGTAACAAGCAAAGATTACGCCGAAAATCACAACTATTGCGGATATGAGTTCGGCTATCATAGTAAAGAGTTCAATATTTATTTCCATTATTCAAGCCCTGCCGATTCTCTTAAAATCTGTCTTGCATCTGCGGCGGTAATTTCTCCGTCACCGTTTACATCAGCCGCATACACTTCACTTCGGTCAAGCTCCCCGATATGGGCTGACGCTCTTAAAACCGTTCTTGCGTCGGAGGCGGTGATTTCTCCGTCACCGTCAACATCGCCTTTCAAAAAAGACGTATAACAGTAATTTAAATCAAAATAACCGTCGAAGCCCTCAAGCTTGCCCGTTTTTGAGTATTGCCAGATATCGTAAGCACCTTTGTAGCTACACTCTTTATTGTATTGTGCAATCCATTTGGGATGATTATCATACCATGCATCCGTTAGATATGTATCATACCAATGTTTATTTGCATAAGTGCCGTAAAGATAACCTGCATCGGTAATTATTTCACAAAAAGTGCGTGCGATTTCAAGAATTTTATCCTTACCCAAAGCGGCAATTCTTGCTTCCTCAAGGTCAAGAAAAACAGGATATTCGGGCTTATGTCCGGCTAAGAGTCTTAATGCGTGATACGCTTCCGACTTAGCTTTTTGTGTTGACGTTGCATAGCTGTAAAGATAAACGCCGTAAGGTATTCCCCTTTCCTCACAAGCCGCTACGTTTGCATACCATTGAGCATCGTCCTGATTGACATAGTTTCCGCCGTAACCGCAACGGATAACGACAAAATCAATATTGTTCTTCATTTTATCCCAATCAATTTTACCGTTGGCATAAGATACGTCTATACCTTTGAATAATACTTTGTTTGTCATTTTTTACATCTCCATTCCTCTGTCTTACAAATTAAATGCTATCCACACGTATTGATAGCGAAGTTGATGATTAGACGGCAGGGTTATTTGACAAGTTCCGTTTGAACTATCAAATATAATATTAGATGAAGACAGAGATGAAAGATATTCCGTAGTGCTTGTTGATGTTGATTGATTGTAAGAAAGCACTTTTGCCTTATGACTTGATTCAGAAAAATCAGGTATGTATATAAGCCTTGACATTCTGTATTCATTTGCGGCAATATTTCCGACTTGTCCTGACTGCAACATTATTAATGAATTAAATTCACCTGAAAGTCCCGTCAGGGTATAACTTGTATAGTTATTAGTACCTGCATCTAAAAATCCGCACTGAATATTTGCACTTGAAACATTAACTATCGCTTGTGCTAACTCTGTTACGTCATATTCACCGTTCTGTGTAAATTCAAGCTGTCCCGACGGTAATATATACCCGTTTTTAACCTTACTTATTGCCTCATCAAGCTCTGCACCGCTGTATGACATATGGTATTCACTCATTTTTTAACACCTCCGATATAAACTCCGCAATATCTTCGCCTGCATACACACTAATATAGTTGTCATCTGTACCGAGTCCGAGCCTTTGCACGAATATATACGCTGAGTTGCCGTCAACAATCAACTTTTCGTCCTTTGTATAAAGAGGGCAAACATCGTTCCATACTCCGTCGGTATTCCTTACATACACGCTGATTCTGTATTCACCGTCATTTTCAAGTTCCGAGGACTCTATATCGAAGCTCAGCGACGTTGCCGGCTCATACACATATGCAGTACCGTCCAGACAGTAGCCGCCGTCAATCAGATCATCGCAAAGCAAATCATAGCCCACGCCAAGCATATAAGGCTCACCGATTTTTGTGGCTCTTACCTGAAATGCATCAAATTCCGTATCGCTGTTTACGGTTACGCAGGCTTTGAAATGGTTGCTTATTCTGTTTCTGTCTGTTAAAAAAGTAAGCATATCATGCACTCCATAAGCCGTTACTTGAACGGGCAAAGATTTTTACGATTTTTACGCCGTCACCGGGTGATGCCGCTTCAAGGTCTGCACCTTTGATAAACACATTATACTGACTGTTTGCCTGCAAAGAACAAATCTGCAAGCCGTCTTCCTCTGTAATCTCCTCAGCATCGTAATTTGTAATTTTTGATTCACCGTCAGTAGGAATCAATACGTTTGAGGAGTCATCATAATTTGCATCTGCAGACTCAACAACCATAACCATCGCTTCGTCGCAATCGCTGTCCACCGTAAAACCAACCACGCAGGTATCCCTTGGTGCGAGTCTGTCAGCAAAAGAATCATTTTCCGTGGCGGGAATTTTTGAAATACGCACCCTTGTTATTCCCGTAATATTTACCGTGGGACTGACTAAATAGAATTTTATGCTGTCTGATACAACCTCGGATTCATTCCAGACATCATCACGCAATTTAACGTAAACCGTAACGGTATCGTCTGCAACAGGTTCACCTAAAATGGTTATGGTTTTTTCACTGCTGTAATCTTCCCATGATGCCGTATCCTCGGAATTTTCATACATCGCATTGGACCAAATTTTCATCTGATAGCCTGTTGTATCGCTGTCGGAACACAAAATTTCAAGAGTGAGCTGTGTATCCGTTGTTTGCTCTTCGCCGCCGTTTATTGCAACGCTGACATCCTGCGGACTTGATGTATCAAGTGTAATGTTTAAATAACTTGCCATAAAAAATCACCTTTCTTCTTCAATCTGTTCTGTTTGTAAATCAATGTAAAAATACGATGCGTTTCGTTTACCTCTGTCAAAAATTACTTCGCCCTCGTTGGATATTACCTTACTGATTTCAAGGGGGAAATATGAAAAATTATTATGATTCATCATACAAACACCTCATCAACTGCCGTCTTTTATAAAGTACAGATAATAAGCCGTTTTTTCCTTGGATGAGAGGGCGTTATATTCATCAGCCGTACCAAACCACCATGCAGGAAAAGCAACTCTATGCACGGAGTTATCGTCAAGAGTGATGATTATTGAATCGGCATCCTGACCTATGCTTTTTATGCCGATTCCTCTGGGTCCCTGAGGATATGTACAACCTTTGATTTCCGGTGTAGAAATACTTGCATTGATTATATTATCAAACATCACAAATCCTCCTTAAAACAATCAACTGATTAATCGCTCTGTGTCGCTCGTCAACAGCAGGCAAAATAACTCTTGAATTGCCCTGTGCATCAATAATCCCCAACTCAAACACATAAAACCCCTCGTCAAGACTCAGTGCCATATCAAAATCTGCACTCTGATTGTATGTATAAAAGAGCATTGAATGGGATTCTTCTTCCTTTGCAACAGCAAAAAAGTATTTTTCACCGTCACCGAGTTGATATTCTTCTTCGTTTTCCGTGTGATTAAGGTGAAATCTGATTGTATCACCATGAGTTATCACTAATCTGTTCAATACCATATTATGATGCCTCCTCTATCTGCTGTATGTAATCACTGTCATCGTAATAATGCTTGAGCATATCCGCAACAATTCGTGCATCTCTTATCTCTTCGTATACTACCGTAAGTTTTCTTGCAAGTGTTTTTGCCTTATCCTTATCCCCCGATAATACAGCCTTTTTATACTCTGCTCTTATGCCCGGTACACATTCCGAAAGCAACTGAGCAGAATGTTCGTATTCTTTTGCCAATTCAACCAGTGATTTACTCATGGTATCAGCTCCTTTCCGTCAACACATCTGACAATTTTAAATCCGAAGTTTTCCGGCAATTTATCGTTACTGCCGATAACGCTGTTATACAAAACCACATATTTGAGGCTTGCATATATTTTCTTCTGTGCTCTTTTAAGGCTTTTTCTTACTGCATCGGGACTGATACCGAAAAATGCCGCAATTCGTGAAATTTTTTCGCCGTTGAACCAATATTTCTGTATTACACAGCGTTCCGTTTCGGTAAGTTCATTGTTTATAACAGCCGCAAGAACATCGGAAAGTGCCAATTTACCTGCATCGTAAAGACAGGCAGCACAGTCACAGTCAATTGAACGAAAATCATTATTTTGAACATCGGGCAGCAAAAATTCGCCGTAAGAAACAATATCCAAATTATCAACTCCTTTTATTGTATTTTCCGTGCAAGAGAGATCAGAAAATATTTGTCTTACAAACAAACGTTCTCACCACAATTAAGTATAGAAACATTTGTTCGATATGTCAAGGGAATTATTTTAAGTTTTGACAATAGGTACTTTTTATGCTACAATAACCTGTACCGACGGCATACCGATTATACCGACGGCATATATTTTTAAACAAATTTGTTGTTTTGTATACTCTATTAATATTCAGTTAATCTTTATGGTCAATAATTTATAATATGGGTATTAATCTTTTATCTTGTTTTATTAGGAGTTGATTCCTGTGATAGATACATTAGCTCAAAAAATTGTAAAAAATCCGAAAAAGGTAGTTATTATAGCACTTTTACTGTTAATTCCATCTTTGCTTGGAATGATACTTACGCCAATCAACTACGATATTCTGTCTTATCTTCCCGAAGACCTTGATTCTGTAGAGGGTATCAACATACTCGACGAGGAATTTAATGCGGCAACGATGGCTATTATTGTTGTAAGCGGAATGGACAACAATACCTTATACGAGGCGGAAGACAGCATAAATGAAATTGAAAACGTCAAACAGGTATTGTGGCTGGGGTCACTTGCCGAATCGCCAATACCGTTATCAATGCTACCGGAAGCGGTATCGTCAATGCTGTATAACGAAGAAACCGACCGTTCGTTAATGCTCGTTCAGTTCCATGCTACAAATTCATCAAGTGATACTCTTGATGCGGTATCTCAAATAAAGAAAATTTTGGGCAAACAATGCCTTGTAAGCGGTACAGCCGCCATGGCTGACGACTTGCGTGAAATGCTTTTCTCCGAAATGCCGCTTTATATTGTTGTTGCTGTAGGTCTTGCAACGGTTATACTTATGTTTACAATGGATTCATTCCTTATGAATGTGATTATCCTTGTATCATTGGGAATGGCAGTACTGTATAATATGGGTACAAATTTCATATTCGGTGAAATTTCCTTTATTACTCAATCCATAGCCGCGATACTCCAGTTGGCTGTTACCGTTGACTACTCCGTTTTTCTTATTGACAGATATACCGAAGAAAAATCTCGCTTCAAAAAGCGTGAGGATGCCATGAAAACAGCCATAACAAGCACTTTCGCTTCCCTTTTCGGAAGCTCGCTTACAACAGTTTTCGGATTCCTTGCTCTGTGCTTTATGCAGCTTACGTTGGGCAAAGATATCGGTATCGTTATGGCAAAGGGTGTTGTTTTCGGTGTGCTTACGGTAGTAATCATTCTTCCTGCGTTGATTCTTCTGTTTGAAAAAGGCATCCGGAAAACAAGTCACAAAAGCTTCACCCCCTCTTTCAACGGTCTTAACAAGCTTACAATAAAAGCAAGACCTGTAATGTGCATAATTTTTGTAATTCTGATAATCCCCTCATGGTACGGACAGAACAAGGTTGAAAAATACTTTAATCTTCTTGGCTCAATGCCCAAATCAATGAGTTCCGTTGCCGCTATGGACGTGCTTAGCGAGGATTTTAACATGGCAAGTTCTCACTTTGTTATCACAAAGGATTCCATGAACGACAACGACAACCTGAAAATGATTGAAGAAATACAGAATGTTGACGGTGTATCGGGTGCGTTAAGCCTTAAATCAATACTCGGCACTTCAATTTCGACAGATATTCTTCCGGGCTCTTTAATATCAATGCTGCAGACAAACGGATATCAGCTTGTTATGATAACGTCAGTCTATGCAGCCTCAACAGACGAATGTAACGCTCAGCTTGAACAAATTAATTCAATAATAAAATCCTACGACAGCGAGGCAAAGCTCACAGGTGAAGCGGCAATGTATAAAGACCTTATTGCCGTTACGGATGTAGACTTTATTGTTACAAATGTGCTTTCAATGCTTGCGATTTTTATAATTATTGCAATAGTTTTCAAGTCAATTACAATTCCGTTCATTCTTGTGCTTTCAATCGAATTGGCTATATGGATTAATGTTGCAATATCATTCTGCACGGGTGAGGTAATCTGCTTTATAACGCCCACAATCATATCCTGCGTTCAGCTTGGTGCAACGGTTGACTATGCAATTCTTCTTACGACCAGATACAGAGAGGAAATACGCAAAGGCTCCGATAAAAAAGAGGCGATGCTCACAGCGGCAAATCAGTCACAAAAATCAATTTTCCAAAGTGCGTTAGTATTCTTTGCCGCAACATTCGGCGTATATCTTGCCTGCGATATCGACCTTATAAAATCCATGTGCATGATGCTGGCAAGAGGTTCAATTATAAGTGCACTTATAATAATGCTCTTCTTAACTCCCATTCTTGTTGTCTGCGAAGGCTTTATTAACAAAACAAGTATCGGCTGGCGAAAAGAGAAGCCCCGTGTACGCAAGGTTTATATTGAGGTTGAAGAAGATGAGGAAGATGAATCCACTCCGAAAAAATACAGCAGAAAAAAAGCTAAACAAAAAGCAAAATTCGACAAAAAAATAAAGGATCAGCTCAACGGCGTAACCCTTGTACCTGCTGACCAAGTTGTAAAAGACATCAACTCTCATAACGGCGAAGATGAAGAAATAATCGAAACACCTATTAAAATTACCTTTATCGATGACGATTCTTCAAGTTCACTCATGCCAAAAGACAGCACGCCTGCGACGGCAACAAATCCGAGAACAAAAATTGCATCAACAGCAAGTAAAAAAAGAAAAGATTCCGACAAAGGAGATGACTCAAACACATGAAAAATTTAATTTTATTTAGAAGATTAATCGCTATTATCATGTGTATCACAATGCTGTTTCTGACCTCCTGTTCAGCCGAATTAACGGAAGATGAAACCGCATCGGGTGAGAAAGAAACCGTTGTTTACGGCGAATACTTTGAAACATCCCAAAACATCAAAAAGACCGAAACTGTTTATGTAAACATGAACTCTTACGGTGTACCCGAAAAAATAACCGTTTCCGATTGGCTTCACGCTGACAAAAGCGAAATATACGTTACGGATACCACCACACTCAAAGATTTTGTTGTAACAAGAGGCTACGCCTCTGCAACCCAATCAAACGGTGATGTTACATGGCAAATGGCATCATCCGATGTGTACTACGAAGGCACAACAGATGCAACTCTGCCCATAAGCGTTAGTATCAAATATTACCTTGACGGTGCAGAAATAAGTGCAGAAGACCTTGCAGGCAAAAGCGGTCAGGTCAGAATGGATATCACCATGACTAACAATGTTTCCGCACAGGTTGACATAAACGGACAGACAGTTAAAATGTATGCACCCATTCTTGCTGTGGGCGGTATGATTCTTTCCTACGAAAACTTTTCTAACATTGAGGTGACCGGCGGTATGTCTGTAGGAGCAGGTACGTACGAAATGGTTGTGCTTGCAGGTGCACCCGGTGCTCAAGACAGCCTTAATCTTTCAAATCTTGACATATCAGGTTTTGAAAACATCTCCCTTGAAGAAAACTTCTCAATTACGGCAACGGTTAACAATTTCACCATGGGTGACGGCTATTTCATTTTTGCTCCCCTGTCATCGGTTAATCTTGATATCGCACTTCCGGACACTCTCGGACAGGTACAGGATGTGATTACACAGCTCCAGGACTTTTCTGCTCTTTTGAATCAGATTGACCCTAACAGCATTTTGCAGAATTTCATTACAGACGGCGAATCCCTCAATGAAATGATGGATGTTATGGATAAATCCCTTACCGTTTACAGCGAAAATAAAAAAATGCTTAACGCTATGACTCAGCTTCTTACAAAGGAAAACATCGCAACTCTTTCCGCATTCCTTGAATCACTCAACGGCTCAGATATGGATAACCTGATGGGAATGCTCTCAAATGTGTCATCACTGCAAGGCACTATCGATGCACTTCTTCAGCTTTCAACGGGACTTGAAGACGTCATGCCCATTCTTGAGGCTTTTTCAGCAGCTCTTGAAGACCCGGAAGTTGCAGCCTCAATGGAGAAGCTCCCCCAGACACTTGCAACGCTCGAAGAACTTATGGCATGGCTTAATGAAAACGAAGAAATGCTTGATGTTATGGTTGAGCTTATGGCTACCGAGGATATGCAGATGATGATGAACACATTTGACGCAATCCTCTCGGAAAACGGCGAAGACATAAGCAATCTTGACATTTCCGCACTTTCCGGCTCAGCAGAAGACCTTGTACTTCGTATGAGAGCATGGCTCAGCATTGATTACAGCATTTACACATCAGCTCCCGATTATATGGAAACAAGCTGTACATTCATATGCAAAACTCCCCCTATTACTAACGGTTAAAAGGTGAATAAAATGAAAAAATTTGCGTTAATTTTACTTTCAGCACTTATAATAATTTCACTTACAGCTTGTTCAAAGACAGTTTCAGATGAAGAAACAACACAGGAACAGCCCCAAACTACCGAAACCACAACGACGGAAGAAATCAGAGGTACACTCTATGCAGTTATTGACGGCAAAGATGCAAAAACAAACGAATTCATGTGCACAGGCGGAACTATAACACCCGAAAGAATTGCCGCAGGCTTTACAGGCTGGACAGGAATAAATTTCGGCATCACATCCGTAACAGATGAGGAAAATAAAACCATTACTATCACATGGAAAGATACATCTTCTGCGGTAACTAAAGACCTTACAGCAAACGATGGCTTTGTATTTGATTCTCATGAAGAAATGCAAACCTTTATGGAAAACAGCCTCGCAAAATCCATTGTTATGAATATGGGTGACTATACGGTTATTTTTAAATAATAAATAACGTACGATTTTTAACAGAATTAAAGGGACGGTGCAAAACCGTCCCTTAATTTTTATGCTATTTTATATTGTAAATCAGATTTCTTCAAACAGTACAAGCTCAGACGACAGAGATGATGGAACATATACATTTATTCCGTTCATTTTCAGTTCTCTGCCGGATATTGTAAAGGAACATCTGTCGTTATCAAGAGTGACCTTATACTGTTTTGAAGCATCTACACCTTTAGGTTTTATACGAATTTCACTTTCACCTGCCGAGTTGAGTGTAAACACTCCAACAACTCCCCTATCCTTTTCAGGTGATGCGAGTTCAAGAATACAAACATTTTTGTCACATTCGGGCGTATGGTGATAAACCTTTGATTTGCTCAAAAACGGTCTTATAAAGCTCTTGTAAAGCTCAACGGAATGGTGTACAAACTCCATCTGCTGATTATTTATTTCAGCCGCAGCAGGTGCAATTACATTCAATGACATGTGTGTAAGCATTGTGTTACGCATCTGCAATTCAAGTGAGCCGAATTGGTGACAGTTCATACCTGCAAAAAGGCGGTCAACTCTTTCAGGCGGCAAAGCCATTGTCATACCGTTTGTAATTGTTACGGAATAGGGTGTACACTGACAATCCGATACCCATGTGTGATGAAATGCTTTCATAAATCCCAAATCAGTTCTGCCGCCGCCACCTGCACAGTTTTCAAAAATAACATCGGGAAAACGTTTTTTCAAATTCATATACATCTTATATACTGCATTGAAATGAGCTATTGACAAGCATTCGGTCACACCTGTGCCTGTGTCTTTCATATTAAAATAATCTCGGTATGATGTGTTGTAATCCACACGAAGAAGATCCATTTTGCACTCCTCTATAAGTCTTGCAAGCTCGTTTTCTGCCCATTGAGCCGCTTCGTGATTTGTAAAATCAAGGAAACGCTCGGTTCTTTCACCGTAAATGTTACAGGCTCTCCAATCGGGATTGTTTTTGTATGCATCACAAAATCTACCCAATGACTCAATATCAACCCACAAGCCGAATTTCATACCTTTTTCGTGACAGTAGTCGGCAATCTCCGTTATACCGTTTGGATAACGTTCCGCATCGGGAATATTAACACCGTTAAAATCCCCCCACTCCATTTCTCTGTGAGGTGTACATTCCCAGCCTGCGTCAATTATAAACAACTCACCACCCATAGCTTTGAATTGGTCTATAAACCTTTTGCTCGTTTCAACACTCATATCGTGCTCTGCACCCATACCGCAACCGATAAGGTCGTGAGCAGAATCAATAAGAATATCATTAAAAACAGATTTACGGATATGAGAATGCATCTGATTGACGGCATCATCAAAATCACCGTGAGTTACGCCTATATGAACCTCAGGAGTTACAAAGCTTTCTCCTGCCTTAATAACATACATCGGCTTATGTGCCGTTATTTCCGTTTTAAAAGACAGATTTGTGTAACTCTTGCACTTATGGGCGTTGTAATCAACGGTAAAACGGCATCCGCCACTCCAACCGATTTGAGCAAACCAGATTTTACCCATAACATTGTTGCGGATAAAAAACAACGGATGGCGGAAACGGTCACGACAAAAACGGGTATCAACGCTTGTTACTTCTCTTTTAAGAGGGTGCCATTTAAACTCGCCCTCTCTTGCCCATCGGTCATCATCAAAATAGCCCAAGGAATAGTATTCATCAACACTCATTTCAGTATTGAGCTTGTCACGCTCCATCGTTTCCATGCCGCCGGAAATAAGGCTCAATCGACTTAAATTCATAGCGTTGTCCGACAGATTTTCGATTTCAAGATACCTTGTAAACATCTGTGTGCCGTCAAGAACGGTATGAACTTTAATAAGTACAGGTTTGATTTTACTGCTTAAAATAAGAGTTGATTTTAAATGCGATTCACTTTTTTCCGTGATAAAATCAACAAATTCAAGACAGTAATCAACACTCTGACCGTCAAGCTCAATATTAAATGCAGATGTTTCGGTAAAATCACGCTTATCAAGACGGGTCGGGCAATTTGTTAGCACATTCAACGGATAGCCTGCGGCATTCCACCCGCAAGACATAAGCACACCGCCTGTAAGCATTTCCTCATAAACCATATTACCGCTGCGATAACAGAATACAGGTGTACTGCCCGATTGATAGAATACGTCAAAATTATTCATTTTCAATTTTCGCTTTCTGTAAATTACATTCTCTGATAGCTTTTCTGCCCTTTTCGGAGAATTTATGATTTCTGTAATAATCAACGAGTCCGTTCTGCTCCTGCTCAACATCCGTAAGCTGTGTATAGCACATACCCATGCAATCACTTTGCATCAATGCGGCAGTATCAGAAATATAGTGAGCAACAAAGTCATCCTCATTGGTTTCCTTTACATAGCCCCAACTGTTTGCATCATCATTGTTGTATGATATTCCACCGTATTCCGAACAAAATACAGGCAAACCTCTGAGCTGTTTTTGAGTAAGAATGTTACATTTTTTAGTTTTATTCAACACTGCAATCTGTCTTTCATCTTTTGTACCGTTTTTATGGTTATGTACATGAGCTGTAATTTCTTCAGCAGTATGTGAATAATCATGGTAATCATCAATATCCGTTATATAGTGAAAACCGCCGCTTGAGCCGATTACAGGCCTTGTTTTGTCGTAATCTTTAGTTGTATTATAAATAACCTGCTGTGCCTTTGCATCACAGTACACAAAACCGTGCCAACATTCATTAAGAGGACACCAACCGATAATTGACGGATGGTTATAGTCCCTTACAAGCACCTCTTTCCATTCGGGGAGGAAATTTTTAAGTGCCTGCGGATTGTTTTTTGTATCAAGACAGCATCCCCAATTAGGGAACTCACCCCAGATGAGATAGCCTTTCATATCTGCATAATAAAAATAATAATCCTCAAAAACTTTTTCGTGAGGTCTTGCACCGTTAAAACCGAATTCAATGGCAATATCTATATCTTTCTCAATTTCATCTACAGTCGGGAATGTGTAAATTCCCTCGGGATGGAAACCCTGGTCAAGAATCTGACGAAGAAATACTGATTTACCGTTAAGCATAAACTTACCTTCACAAAGTTCAACAGTTCTGAAACCTGTGTAGGTTTTTACGCTGTCGGAAATTATCGAGTCTTTTTTTACGGTAAGCACGATATCGTAAATTTCGGGCTTTAACACATCCCAGATGTGAAGCTTGCTATCAATTAAAGCTGACATTTTGAATTTGCCGTTTTTCACTGCTGCTTCACAACAAGATACTGCTTCACCTTTATAAAAAACCTCGGCACAAACAGTTATATCTGAGGATTTATCGCTGATATTACCCTCAAAAAGAATACTTTTACTGTTTACATCAGCAGTAATTTTTCTGTCAGTTATATATGCCTTGCCCACAAATTCAAGCCATACAGTCTGCCATATACCCGTTGTTCTTGTGTAATGACAACCGTAGCTGTCGGGTCTGTTTGACTGCTTGCCCGTAGGCTGAGTAATACTTCTTGTGTCATCTTTTACATCTAAAAGGAGTTCATTTTCGCCCTGTGTAAGATATTCAGTTATATCAAAGGAAAACGAAACATATCCGCCCTTGTGATAACCTGCTTTTTTGCCGTTGACATAAAGAGTACATTCATAATCAACAGCACCGAAATTTATAACCACACTACCGAGTAACTGCTCAGCAGAAATATCAACGATTCTTTTATACCATACGTTTTTCATAAAATCTTTGTTGCCTATGCCGGACAACGTACTTTCGGGACAAAAAGGAACTTCGATTTTACTGTCAAACGATACATCAGAGGAAAGATAATTTTTTTCTTTGCCGTCTGCTATTTCAAAATCCCATGTTCCGTTGAGATTGAGCCAATTTTCACGGATAAATGAGGGACGGGGATATTCACTCCTGTACATATAACCACTTCCATGCTTTTTTGTTTCATTTTAACATACCGTTAAAGTGTTTTCAATAATAAACAACAACACTATTGAAGTTTTAGGTGCAAAGTGCTATATTGAGCATATAGCGGATTCAAGGCAAAGGAGAAAAAACAATGAAAGTATTATTAATTCTTGCAGACGGTATGCGTCCCGATTCATTGGACAATATTAAACAGGCACAAAAGGTTATGAATGAATCTTCCTATACACTCAGCGGTGAAACGGTATATCCCTCGGTTACACTCCCCTGTCACATTTCCCTTTTCCACAGCGTTACGCCCCAAAGACACGGCACAACAACAAACACCTATGTTCCGCAGGTCAGACCTATCAGCGGATTATGCGAAGTGTTGAAGCAAGCAGATAAAAAGTGTGCAATTTTTTATAATTGGGAAGAAATACGAGATGTTTCACGTCCTAACTCCCTTGCACATTCATGTTTTTATGCGGGTCGCAGAATAGGTTATAAAGAAGCCGGCGAAGTTCTTACTGATGAATTAATCAAATACCTGAAAAACTATGATACAGATTTCACTTTCCTGTATTTCGGATATCCCGATATGGCAGGTCATAACCACGGCTGGATGACAGATGAATATATGGATGCTATTCAAAACAGTTGGGACAATATAGAAAAGATTATGTCAGAGTTGGGTGATGAATACACCTACATCATAACAGCCGACCACGGCGGACATGACAGAACACACGGAAGTGATATGCCCGAGGATATGCTTATACCCGTCATCATCAACGGTAAAGACTTTGAAGCAGGAAAAGAACTCTCATCTGTAAATATAATAGATATAGCACCTACCGTTACAAAGCTATTGGGTGTTGAACCTGACAGCGAATGGGAAGGTACTTCAATACTGTAATATATGTAAACAATAATTTATCGGAATATCAAAGTGATAATCGTAGGGAGCGACGCCCTC
>CAZBVV010000017.1:0-27365 GCA_964495345.1 uncultured Eubacteriales bacterium | reverse complement strand
CGGTTCTAATGACGAATAAACAACGAAGCGACGATTATTCGCCGCTTTTTTTACACACAAAAACCCCGAAAGCATATAGCTTCGGGGAAAATTGCATTTGAATGTTGAGAGAAATAACGGTTGATTATCTCTTTGAGAACTGGGGAGCACGACGAGCACCCTTGAGACCGTACTTCTTTCTTTCCTTCATTCTGGGGTCTCTTGTAAGGAAACCTGCTTTCTTGAGTGCGGGACGAAGTTCCTCATCAAACTGAAGAAGAGCTCTGGAAAGACCGTGACGGATTGCGCCTGCCTGACCTGTTACACCGCCGCCTGATACTCTGCAAACGATATCAAACTTTTCTTCTGTACCTGTAAGGTTAAGAGGCTGACGAACGATGAGCTTGAGAGTTTCAAGACCGAAGTAATCGTCGATATCTCTGTCGTTGATTGTGATTTTGCCTGTGCCGGGGTAAACACGAACACGAGCTACTGAGCTTTTTCTTCTACCTGTGCCATAGTAATAACTGCTTTCGTACATTTAAATCTGCCTCCCTTTCTTAAAATTCTCTTACAACGGGCTGCTGAGCCTGATGCTTGTGCTCTGCACCTGCGTAAACATGAAGTCTTGTAAAAGCTTTTCTGCCGAGTGTGTTAGCAGGAAGCATACCTTTAACAGCCTTTTCAACAACGAAACAGGGTTTTTCATTCATAAGAGTGGAATACTTAACCTCTTTCATGTTGCCGATGTAGCCTGTGTGATGATAGTACATCTTCTGATCGAGCTTTTTGCCTGTGAGAACGATTTTCTCTGCATTGATAACGATAACAAAGTCACCGCAATCCTCATGGTATGCAAAAGTGGGCTTATGCTTACCTCTGAGAAGAACAGCAGCCTCAGCAGCAACTGCTCCGAGAGTTTTGCCTGCTGCGTCAAGAACATACCAGTCACGCTTAATATCTGCGACTTTGGGCATATAAGTTGACATAATTTTTACCTCCGATATAATTTTATTAAATCTTAAACATAAATCAAGCACACCTGACTTAGTGTGCTTGATTATAATATCACAAGTATTTTTTAATGTCAACACTTTTTTTGCAATTTTTTAAAAGAGATTTAAAATGCTCCGATTTTCTTCGTTTTTCTTCATTTTTTAATATGATTGCTCACTTATTATTTTTGAAGAAATGCAAGTGTTACGGCTGAAATCTCTTCGGGATTTGTTTCAATTACAATATGACTGCCCTCAACGGTTACGGTTTCTGCATTAACAAGTGCTGAGTTAAGATTTGACTTGATAGCATCGGAAATAACTGAATCACCGTCTGCCCAAACAAGCAGAGTGGGAATTTCAATCTGACTTATTGCATCAAGGTCGGTATTTCTTGCATTAACGCTTGAATAGAGCATACCTGTGCCTGTGCCCTCAATCATAAGCGGGTCAGCAAGCAATCTTGCATTATAATTTTTTGCGTAATCCCAATCACCCGTTGTCATGTAAACAGCCATTTTAACAATTAAATCGCTGCTGAGTACAGCTTTAAAAATGCTGTCCATCATTTTGCCCATAAAATCGGAAGTTGCAAGGCTTGTCATCATAGAATTGCCGTTCATATATGTTTCGCTGGGGCAATAGAGCATAAGACCTGCAAGTTCGGGATGGTCACAAGCAATATTAAGAGCAACGCCGCCACCCATTGAATGACCTGCAACAATCCACTCGTTAAGAGGTGCAACAGACTCCATAAGACCAACCATAAGCTCCTCACGGGCAATAAGTGTTGTATTCTTATTCTCTCTTGTGCTGTAACCGAAATTGGGGAGGTCAACAAGATAGCAATCGTAACCCTCTGCACTCATAATTTCAGCAACACCGTTCCATGTTGTGCCTGAATAGAGGAAACCGTGAATAAAGAGGATTCTGCCCTTGTATTCACCCTCTGCAGGAACAACTGTGTAGTGAATTGAATACTCACCCTGTTCATAATAACAATCCGTATTTGTTTCTGTTTCAGCAAAAACTGCAACAGATGTTACTGAAAAGAGCATTACTAATGATAAAAGTACCGCCAAAAGTTTTTTAGATGTGGTTTTCATAAAATCAGTCCTTTTAATATATTATAATGTAATGTATTATTCTGCCTGTTCCTTTATTTCGATACCGAGAACATCAAGCTGTTCCTTATCTACGGGAGAGGGACAGTCTGTCATAGGCTCCGTTGCGTCTTTAAGCTTGGGATATGCAATAACATCACGCAGGCTTTCAGCACCAACCATCTGCATAACAAGTCTGTCAAGACCGATACCCATACCGCCGTGAGGTGGAGCTCCGTATTTGAATGCACCGAGAAGGAATCCGAATTTTTCGTTTGCTTCTTCCTTGGAAAGACCTAAGAGTGCAAAAATTCTGTCCTGAAGCTCGGAGTTTGTAATACGGATAGAGCCTGATGAAAGCTCAATACCGTTAAGAACAAGGTCATAAGCCTTTGCTCTTACAGATGCCTTGTCTGTTTCGAGATAAGGCAGACACTCATCAAGAGGAGATGTGAAAGGATGATGCATTGCAACAAACTGCTGTGCATCCTCGTCCCAATCGAAGAATGGGAACTCCGTAATCCAGAGGAAATTGTAACCGGGTTTGATAATATCAAGCTTCTTTGCAACCTCGCAACGCAGAGCACCTAAAACAGAGAGAACAAGTGATTTCTTTCTGTCTGCAACGATAAGGACAACATCGCCCTTTTCTGCACCTGCTTTGTTAAGAATTGCAGTCATTTCTTCTTCTGACATAAACTTTGCAAAAGAAGATGCAATGCCGTCATCGGTCATTCTTATCCATGCAAGTCCCTTTGCACCGAAGCCTTTTGCTGTTTCGGTAAGCTTATCAATCTCTTTTCTTGAAAGAGTTTTAACTGCGTTCTTTGCAGTGATACCTCTTACAGTACCGCCTGCTTCAAGAGCAGACTTAAATACGACGAACTCGCTGTTCTTAACCTCGTCTGAAAGGTCATAAAGCTCCATATCAAAACGTGTATCGGGTTTGTCGGAGCCGTAACGCTCCATAGCCTCTGTATATGTGAGTCTGGGAAGCTTTTCGGGAACTTCAACATCAACAGCTTCTTTAAAAACTCTGTGAATGTACTTTTCAATCATATCAAGCACGTCTTCAACATCAACAAAGGACATTTCAAGGTCAATCTGTGTAAATTCGGGCTGTCTGTCTGCTCTTAAATCCTCATCACGGAAGCAACGTGCAAGCTGAATATATCTGTCAAAGCCTGCAACCATTGAAATCTGCTTATAAAGCTGAGGTGACTGAGGAAGAGCATAAAAACTGCCGTTGTGGAGTCTTGAGGGAACAAGGAAATCTCTTGCACCTTCGGGAGTTGACTTCATAAGCATGGGAGTTTCAATTTCGATAAAACCGTTCTCATAGAAATAATCTCTTGTAATTTTCATAACCTTGTTACGAAGAAGAATATTCTTCTGCAAGTCAGGTCTTCTTAAATCAAGATATCTGTATTTAAGTCTTGTTGTTTCTGCTGTGGGACAATTCTCAACAATTTCAAAGGGAGGAGTTTCACTCTTTGCAAGAACTCTTAATTCCTCAACCTGAATTTCAATTTCACCTGTGGGAATATCCGCATTTTTTGCAGAACGCTCTCTTACCGTACCTACGGCTGCAAGAACATACTCACTTCTTGCTGAAAATGCCTTTTCAAAAACCGCTTTATCTGTGTTTTCGTCAAATGCAAGCTGAATGATACCTGTTCTGTCACGAAGGTCAATAAAGATAAGTGAACCTAAATCTCTCTGACGCTGTACCCAGCCGCAAAGTGTAACCTTTCTGCCTGCGTCTTCAATTCTCAAATCTCCGCAATAGTCTGTTCTTTTAAGACCTGTCATAAATTCCATTAGTTAAGTCCTCCTAAAAAAGCCGCCGAACTCTCATCGGGTGTAAGGCTTTCCATAGCTTTGTTGATTGAAATTTTTATAAAGTTATTTGCAAAATCGTCAAGCTCAATGTCGGTTTCCGTACCGTCTGCCATACATTTTACCTTTGCTTTGCCTGCACCTATCTCATCATCTCCGAGAACTACCGTAAACAGCACGCCCGTTTTGTTTGCATATTTCATCTGAGCTTTAAGTGACCTGCCCACGGTATCAAAAAGACAGGCAACACCTGATTCTCTTACCTGTGATGCGAGAGAAGCCGCAACAATATTTGCTTCTTCGCTCATTGATGCTATATAAAGGTCAATGGGATTTTCCGCCGGAAGTTCAACTCCTCTTGCATCAAGAAGCATCATAAAGCGTTCAAGACCTAAACCGAATCCGCAAGCCGCAGTTTTGGGACCGCCAAGTTCTTCAACGAGTCCGTCATATCTGCCGCCGCCGCAAACTGTACTCTGTGCACCGATTGAGCCTGTTACAAACTCAAACACAGTTCTTGTGTAATAATCAAGACCTCTTACGATTGAGGGATTGACTGTATATTCAATATCCATCGCTGTAAGATATTTCTGCACCTTTTCAAAGTGAGCATTACATTCGTCGCATATATAATCAAGAATTTTGGGTGCATCTGCCGCTATTGCGGAGCAAATGGGACTTTTGCAATCAAGAATACGCATGGGGTTGCGTTCGAGCCTACCGTTACAGGTTTCGCAAAGCTCCCCTTTTTTATCATTAAAATATGCCTTTAATGCACTCTGATAATTCTTTCTGCACTCACGGCAACCGATCGAATTGATTTCAAGATGTAAATCGTCAATACCGAAGAAATCAAAAATGTTTTTTGCAACTGCAATAACTTCCGCATCAGCAGAAGGAGCAGCTGCACCAAAGCACTCAATTCCGAACTGATGAAACTCACGAAGTCTGCCTGCCTGGGGTTTTTCATAACGATAACAGGGTGTTACGTAAGCATATTTCTGGGGCATAGGTTCGTTATAAAGTCCGTGTTCAAGAAAAGCTCTTACCGCACCTGCCGTTCCCTCAGGTTTGAGCGTAATGGATCTGCCGCCGTTATCATCAAATGTATACATTTCTTTTTGTACAACATCTGTGGTTTCACCGACTGAACGGTTGAAAAGCTCTGTATGCTCAAAAACGGGAGTTCTTATTTCTTTAAAACCGAAATTTCCTGCAATTTCAAGCATGGTTGATTCAACAAAACTGTTTTTGTAGCTGTCTGACGGAAGAACATCACCTGTTCCTCTTACAGCTTTTGTTAATAATGCCATAACTAAATCTACCTCTTATTATTCAAACAAAGACGACCTGTTACAAGCCGCCTTTGCACAGTATTTTTATTTTTTAGGATTAACAATATCTCGCCAATCAAGGTCGCCCCTCTGCAAGCCCATAATAAGACATTCGGCAGTTGCGATATTGGTGGCAACAGGGATATTGTGCACATCGCAAAGCCTTAATATTGATGTTTCGTTAGGTTCATGAGGTTTTGCAGACAAAGGATCACGGAAGAAAAGAAGAAGGTCAATTTCGTTACACTGAATCCTTGATGCAATCTGCTGAACACCGCCCTGTGAACCGCCCATAAAGCGTGTTATTTCAAGACCGGTTGATTCGGAAACAAGTCTGCCCGTGGTGCCTGTTGCACATAAGTTGTGGTGGCTCAAAATGCCGCAATAGGCTATACAAAATTGGGTCATAAGCTCTTTTTTTGAGTCATGTGCGATTAATGCTATATTCATATTTTGCACCGTCTTTCCATAATTTTTCTGCATTTATATACCTATGTTTTTAATGATATCATAAGTTTATGCATTTTTCAACATTAATTTTATTATATTATTTAAATTTTTTTAAATTAAGAGGCACGTATTTGCCCTGCATACGCTCTGCGATTCTGCCCATAGCGGCAACGAACGTACTCTTTGATGCGGGTGAAACATTGGTAACGGACATAAAGGGTACGGATTTGTCTTCGGGCAGGATACCCAACAGGCAAATTCCCGTTTTATCAATAACGCCGTCTATATTAAGAAGCTTGCTTTTCAATGCTGCTTTTTTAACAAATCGGTTTATTATCAGCCTGATATCATCAGCATCCATACCGTATTTCTGCACCTCTATCGCTGCCGACTCGGCACATCTTACGGAAATTTCATCCGCAGTTGCAACAAATACGGCTCTGTCACAGGCATACGAACAACGCCTCAAATTATCGTCAATACCCGCAGATGCATCAATGATTATTATATCGTATTCATCTTCAAACTCACTTACCGTATTTATAAAAATATCATCGGGAATATCACCGCCGAATATTCTGGGCGAAGGCATAAGATGTAGATTTTCGCTGATTTTGATTATTGCATCGGACGGTTCACATCCGCCGGAAATAATATCCGCCCATGTATTGACAATCTGCTCAGAAACACCGAACAGGATATCAAGAGCACCCAGACCCGTATCGGAATCAATAGCCAGCACTTTTTTACCGCTTTGTGAAAAAGTCTTTGAAAGAAAAACACTTACGGTTGACTTACCGACCCCGCCTTTACCGGAAGCTATTAAAATTTTTTCTGCCACTTTTATTACCTCCGTTACTGTAACAGCTGATTGGTTGACTGTGATGCTGAAACTTGATTTTTTGTTGAAAAATAGTACTCGTAAATATCTGCGGCAACGGTTGCCGTTGCTGTACCGCTGTCCACATTTTCGATAATAACCGCAACTGCTATTTCGGGATTATCAAAGGGAGCGAATGAAACGTTAAGACCGTTATTACCCTTAACTTCTGTGCCGTCGATAATTCTCTTAACCTGAGTAGTACCTGTTTTTGCACCGACTTTTTCGGATATTTTTGAAAATGCAGATGTACATGAACCCGTAGTTGTAACTGCAAGCATACCCTGTTTTACAATATCAATAGAAGCTTGAGAAATGCCTGTTTCCTCAACAATTTCAGGCTCGGCTTCGTAAATCATTTCACTATGGTCATCGGACATAATATATTTAACAAAGTGACATTTATATCTTGTGCCGTTGTTTGCGATTGTTGCACAGTAGTTTGCAAGCTGAATTACCGTAAACAGGTTATCCGACTGACCGATACCTGCCTGGATAGTATCACCCATCTGCCATGTTGAGCCTATGGATTCCCTGTATGCCCTACCGGCAAGAATTCCTTTTGATTCGGAAATTTCAATACCCGTTTTTTGCCCAAGACCGAGTTTTGAGCTGTAAGTATTCATAACGTCTATTCCAAGGCTTTCACCCACATTGTAGAAATAGATATTACAGGATTTTTCAAGTGCATTTTCAACATCAAGATAACCGTGTGAATGAAGGCAACTGAACGTAACATCAAAATATTCAAAAACACTGTTGCAATAATAAGTGGTTTCGCTGTTGATTGCTCCCTCTTCAAGTCCTGCAAGAGCAGTCGAGAGTTTCATTGTTGAACCGGGTTCATAGGTACTCTGCAAAGCTCTGTTAACAAGAGGATTGCCGTCAGTTTCAAGCAATTCGTCATATTTTTCAAAGTATTCGGAAAGGTCATAGGTGGGATAGGATGCACTTGCAAGAATCTCACCTGTATCAACGTCAATAACAACAACTGCACCTGCAGCATCAAGTCCTGATGTTGATGTTGCCCAAAGCTCCTGTATTCTTTTTGCCAGAGAATCCTGTGCAACTTTCTGCAAGCCCGCTTCAAGAGTCAGTACAACCGTATTACCCTGCTGAGGATTAACGGTGTATTCACTTTCAACAGTTCCCTCGCTGTCGATTGAAATGGTTTTTACGCCCTTTTTGCCTCTTAAATAAGTTTCCATAGCGGACTCAATACCGAATTTACCGATATAATCCGTTACGGAATAGCTGTTGCGTTTGAGCTCTGCTTTTTCTTCATCGGAATAATCCGTGCTTTCAAGCATTTCGTTAAGAGTTTGGTTGCGACTTGAGTATTCATCGCTGTTTATCGCACCGATAACACCTATAATATGGGGAGCAAGAGAGCTGTCCGTATATTCACGGTAAGCTTCAATTTCAATTTCCACACCCTTGAAAAACTCACTTTTTTCTTTAATGATAGATACAGTTTCGTTTGAAACGTCTTCTGCAAACGTGTAAGGATTGGTAATGGAATAGCCCGTACGCCACATCTCGTATCTTACGGATGCAATTTTTCTTGCCGTAGCTTCATCGTAATCATGCAGATCGTACATATCAATAAGTGCATCAAGGCAATTTTGTGCCGTTGCATATGAATTGAGATTGAGCATATTTGAAGACTTTAAGCCCTTAATATCGGTTGTTCTGTCCTCTTCAAAAACCAATTCACCGTTTTCATCATATATTACAGGCAGATTATCCGTCCATTCTTCGCCCTTTGATTCACAAAGCTCAATAAGAGTATAGATTATCGCATTTCTTTCACTGTTTTTCGATTGCGACGGAAACAGTGCGGCGTTGAATTTTATACTGTTACCCTGTCTGTTGGAAACAAGGGTTACTCCGTTACGGTCAAGAATTTCACCTCTTGCACCCTCAACGACAATATCATATTTGGATACGGAACTGTTGCCGCTGTCATCAATAATAACGGCTTTTATCAGAACTATGCTGTAAACAAACAGAATCAAAATAAAAACAGAGGACATTATACCGACTCTTAAATTTTTTTTATTTTTATTCAACAGTCCTCACCTCACGCTTTTTATTTCAGGTTCTTTTTCTTTCAAATTGTCACAAATAAATTTAACGATAAAATAAACTGTAAAGGAAAATGCGGTTGTAACGATAGCACATGGCAGATAGAATTTAAGCAATTTGTTAAAATTCATATCACCAATCCGGGAATACACGGTAACAAACCAATAAATAACGCTGTAACCAATACACGATATACCGCAGATACAATACTGCGTAAGCAATCTGTTACGCATAAAATAATGCACAAGAATACCCGACAAACATCCGATAAACGCCAGGTAGAACGCATGAATTCCGTCCAATCCCGATGCACATACATCCCAGAATGTACCGCCTGCAAGTCCGTAAATAAGACCTGCCGTTTCACCCTCACACATTCCGATACAAATTATCAACGGAATAAGAGGAAAAAGACGTGCACCGAAAATTACGGGCAATAATCCGTCCGTATTCTGAAGCATTGATGTTAAAAGAACCAGTACAAAAAGTATTACCCTTTTTATAAATACCGGCAAGCCCTCAAATCTAAACATAAATTACTCCGTATCACTAACAAAATCAGTAATAACAAAAACATCATTTACGGTTCTTACATCCACAACGGGTTCAATTATACCGTAAACAGACACATCCGTTTCTTCATTTTTTATAACGGTTATTGTGCCAACAACGAGATCACGGGGGAAAATACCGCCTAAACCGGATGTGCAGACAATACCTCCTGCCGATACCGATGTTTCCTTTGAAAGACCTGACATTTTGCAAAGTCCTTCATAAGAAAGTGATGCAGTTGTGTTTGAATAACCGCTTTCTCTTGACTTAATCTCATAAACGCTGATGTTTACAGATGGGTCAAGAATAGTCTTTACAACACTTGTGGCAAGTCCCGTTTCTTTTACGATACCAATAACGTTTTCACCGTATATTACAGGGTCATTCACCTGAATACCCGATGTTGAACCTTTATCTATAGTTATTGAATCATAAGCATCGGCAGTATTTCTTGATATAACCGATGCGGCAACAAGCTCGTAATCGGGATTTTCATTTTTTACGCCGAGAACCGACTCGTAGGATTCGAGTTTTTGTTTGGTTCTTTCATAATCAACAAGCTTCGCATTATATTCAAGTATTTCCGACTCAAGCTCCCGCACCTGTGCTTTGTATTCGGATGAAGAAACAAAAGAGTCGTTCCAATCCAGCGTTTTTTCCGCAATATACGATGCCGCTTGCTGAAAAGGCTTATAAATCACACCTGCAATACTTGTTACGGGTGATACGGCACTGCTTGTAAAAGCGGCAATAAGCATACCGCAAAGTAATGCCGCCAACACACACACTATAACTTTGAATTTTGTGCTTTTAAAAAAGTTTTTCATTTTATTTTACCCTAAAATTTAAATTCCCGTAATATTCTTTTCAAGACATTTGCCCGTTCCCACAGCAACGCTGTCAAGAGGATTTGCACAAACCTTAACTGGCATTTTTGTAACCTGCGAAATAAGTTTATCAAGTCCTCTGAGCATAGCCGTACCGCCTGAAAGAGTAATGCCCCTGTCAAGAATATCCGAAGCGAGTTCCGGCGGAGTTTTGTCAAGAGTATCACAAATCATATCAACAATCTGATTTACACAATCAGCAATAGCCTCTCTTATTTCTGCAGATGTAACCTCAATATTTTTGGGTAAGCCGTCAACAAGGTTTCTGCCTTTGATATTTATTGCAGCTTCACCGTCGTAAGGATATGCAGAACCGATTTTTATTTTTATATCTTCGGCAGTTCGCTCACCTATAAGAATATTATGCTTCCTTCTTATGTAAGCAATAATTGCATCATCCATATCATCACCGCCCACACGCACGGAATTTGAAGATACGATATCACCAAGAGATACAACCGCAACCTCGGACGTACCTGCTCCAAGGTCTGCAATCATACTGCCTATCGGTTCGCCTACGGGAAGTCCTGCACCGATTGCCGCCGCCATGGGAACTTCAATAAGGCTTACATATCTTGCACCTGCATTTCTTGCCGCATCGTGAACGGCTTTACGTTCAACCTCCGTAACGCCCGACGGAATACAAAGCAAAACTCTTGCTCTGTTAAAAGGAGAATTTCCCTGTGCCTTTTTGATAAGTTCACGCAACATATCGGCAGTCATTTCATAGTCCGCGATAACTCCGTTTTTGATTGGACGCTGAGCCGTAATTGAGCCGGGAGTTCTGCCTATCATTGTTTTTGCTTCCGTGCCCACGGCAACAAGCTTTGAAGGAGTTTCCCTTACATCAAGAGCAACAACAGAGGGCTCTCTTATAATAATCCCCTTACCTTTTGCGTATACAATAGTATTTGAAGTGCCTAAATCTATACCTATATCCTGGGAAAAAAGCATCTTTACACCTTCCGTATCGTTAAAATTCATAATTAATAATGCATAATGCATAATCAGATTAAATCAAACATTGTGCAACATTTTGCATTATGAATTATATTTAATCATCTTATTATACATTTTATTGACTGATATTACAAGTCTTTTGACTTAATCTTACCTAAAAATTTTTCAAAAAAAAACCTTGCAATTTATACGGGTATGTGATATACTTTGTTACGGTAACTGAATATGAGTTCTGAGCGAGTTCCCCACTCGCTCTTTTCTTATGAAAAAAATGGAGGTTTTATTTTGTCAGAAAAGAAAAACACAGTTTCACTTGTCTGGGATATCGCAAAACCTATTGCCGATGAATTAGGACTTATTTTATGGGATGTCCGTTTTCAGAAAGAAGGCGCAAACTGGTATCTGCGAATTTTTATTGACAAGGATGGCGGAATTGATATTGAAGACTGCGTAAACATGAGTCACGCTATTGAAGAGCCTCTTGACAGACTTGACCCGATAGAGCAAAGCTACAATCTTCAGGTATCATCCCCCGGCATTGAAAGAGACCTTGTAAGAGATGAGCATTTTACAAGATTCCTCGGTGAAAAAATCATGCTCAAACTCCCCAGAGCCGTTGACGGACAGAAAGAATTTCACGGCACTCTTGAAAAATACGAAAACGGAGAGTTGACCGTGCTTTACGCTCAGGATAAAACTCTTACGGTTAATAAAAAAGAAACATCGTGGATTCGTCTTGATGACTTTCCCGGTTTTAATTAAACAGCATCAGTAAAATAATAAAAACAGAAAGGATTGACCGAAAAAATGTACAAGATTTTCTTTGATGAGGTAAACAGACATCTTAAAGAAAAAGTAGACAGAATCGTTAAACTCAATGACCCCGAAACAAAAAAGAGGCTCGGTACTGACACGGCTCAGATGACAGCAATACTTGCAGAAGAGCTTTACGGCAAAATGTCCAAGGAGCTTGGTGCATTTATTCAAAAAATTATGGGCTCGTCCGAACCTGTCGTTTGCAACATCAACTACACATCCAGAAGACAGACTATATCATTCTCCGACGCTGAAGGTAAAGATATAAACGTTGCAGATTATACAAACCATTCACTCGAAAGCATAATCATGCGCGTATTCAGAAAACTCGTATATCAGGAGGAATTTTTCCCCATTATTGAGGCTTTTATCAACGATACGACAAACGGTTATGCAAACGATTCAAAATTTACGATAAATGATATATGCAAAAAATTTGAAACTGCTATTGCAACTGCTGTTGCAAACGAAATTATGCATCCCCTTTACAAAGACCACATCAAGTGCGAAATTGACGCAGATGCAAGAACTGTTCGTCTGTTTGTATTGAAAGATGTAGTTGAGTTGGAAGAAGACGTTTTTGATCCCGATATCGAAATCTGGGTTGAGGATGCACAGTCATACAGAAACGGTGCTCTTGTAGGAGAACAGATTGAACACGACCTTGATATTACCGAATACGGCAGAGTCGTTGCACAGACTGTTAAGCACGTTTTCCGTCAAGGCGTAAGCGAGCTTACGAAGGAAATGGTATTTAAAGAGCTTCAGGCTAAAGAAAAAGAAATCATTTCCGCAAAATACGTTTCACACTACAACGACACCGGTGCGGCAACTCTCAGAATAGGCAATCTTGATGTTTATCTTCCTGCAAGCGAACAGATTCCCGGTGAAACATTTATCCCCGACCAGACAGTTCAGGCATATCTTGTTGAGGTATCCGCAAGCACGGGAAAATCAGCAAGAGTTAAAATTTCAAGAACTCATCACGGTTTTGTAAAAAGACTTTTTGAAAACGAAGTTACCGAAATCAGCGAAGGTATTGTTGAAATAAAGAGCATCGCACGTGAAGCAGGCGTAAGAACAAAAATCGCCGTATACAGCAAAGACCCCGATATTGACCCCGTAGGTGCTTGTATCGGTCCTAAGGGTGCCCGTGTAAATGCCATTATCAAGCAGCTCAGCGGTGAAAAAATTGACGTTATTAAATACAGCGAAGATCCTACCGAATACATCAGTGCAGCTCTCGCTCCCGCAGAGGTTCGTTATGTGCAGGTTTTGGACAGCAGCAACGACGAACAGTTAGCTAAATTTAAACAGAAAATGGATGCCGAATCCGCTGAGGCAGGTGTCGCCAACGCTCAGGCTAACAGTGAGCAGGCAGCTAAACCCGGACAGGAAAAATTAATCAAGGCTTGCGAGGTATGTGTTCCTGATGACCAACTCTCACTTGCTATCGGTAACAGGGGTATCAATGCAAAGCTTGCAGCAAAACTCACAGGCTGGAAAATTGATATTAAGCCCGAAAGCACATTTGTTTATAAACTTTCAAGCGAGAGTTCGGACGAAAAATAATTCCGCTTACCAAACATATTTGATTCTTTTCAATAAACCTGAAAATCAAACGGAGGTCTTTCGATGCAACAAAAGAAAATACCGATGAGAAAATGCATCGGATGTAACGAAGCTAAACCTAAAAAAGAACTTGTAAGAATTGTAAAATCACCCGAGGGAGAAATAAGTCTTGACCTTACCGGCAAAAAAAACGGCAGAGGTGCATATATCTGCAACAGTTCGGAATGTTTAAAGAAAGCTAAAAAAGCAAAAAGACTTGAAAGGATATTTGAATGTTCCGTATCGGATACGGTGTATGATGAGGCAGAAAGGTTGCTGAATCAGAATTGACAGACAAATTTTTTAACTCATTAGGTTTAAGCAGACGTGCAAAAAAACTCACTATCGGTCACGATGAGGTAAAAAGCTCAATAAAAAGCGGTAATGCACAGTTGGTTATACTGACAAGTGACGCTTCACAAAGACTCGAAAGTGAAATGCACAATCTTACATCAAGCATACAAATTATAAGAACAGATGCCACAATGGATGATATGTATAAAAATATCGGTAAACGATCGGCTGTTTACGCCGTAACGGACAGCGGACTGAAAGATCTTGTATTATCAACGATTAGGGAGGATTAACACATGGCACAAAAAAACAAAGTTAACGGCTATAAAATCCACGACCTTGCAAAGGACCTGAATTCATCAAGCAACGACATTATTGCATTACTCGGCAAGTATTCCGAAGGAGAAAGAAAATCACAGACAACACTTACTCCCGATGAACTTGACATAGTTTTTGAAGCTCTCACACAAAGCAATATGGCACCCAACTTTGAAGAGTATTTTGCACTTACAAAGAATGTAAGTTCCATAAAGAAGCCCGAAGAACCGGCATCTGAAGAGCCTAAATCTGAAGAGCCTAAAAAAGCAACAAAAGCTAAAACCGATAAAAAAGAAACCGTTGCCGCAACAAGCACCGCAAAAACTGAATCTAAGAAGAAAACTGCACCTGCCGACAAAAAACATGACGGCGAACAGAAATCATCTGCTCAGAAAACAGGTTCACAGGAAAAACCGTCAGGCACAGAAACAAAAGCTCCTGTATCAAAACCCTTTGAAAAGAGAGCTCATAAGAAAAATGACGGTCCTATGCAGGCAAGAACAAAAGGTGACAAGCGTACCGTTGACACAAGAAGTACGAACGTTGACCTTGATAAATATAACGAAAAGTACGAGGATATTGCACCTGAAAGATCCCGTATGAAAGACAAGGATACTGCAAAAAAACAGAAAATCACACAAAAATCCAAGCAGTACCGCAAGCAAGGCACACATTCCGGCAAAAGAGAAACCGAGCAGGAAAGACTTGCTCGTATCAACGCTGAAAGAGCAAAGAAACCCATTGTTATTAAAGTCGGTGATGAAATCACAGTCGGTGAATTGGCATCAAGACTTAAACTTACAGCGTCCGAGGTTATAAAAAAGCTGTTCATGTACGGCATCATGGCATCAATTAACGAAACAATCGACTTTGACACAGCAGAAATCGTTGCAACAGAGCTTGGTGCAAAAGTTGAAAGAGAGATTGTTGTTACAATTGAGGATAAAATCATTGATGACTCCGAAGACGATGAAGCAAATCTTCTTCCCAGAAGTCCCGTTGTATGCGTTATGGGTCACGTTGACCACGGTAAAACATCTCTTCTTGATGCTATCCGTAACACATCCGTTACAACAACCGAATCAGGCGGTATCACACAGCATATCGGTGCTTACAGAGTAAATGTTGACGGTAACGATATAACATTCCTTGATACCCCCGGTCACGCGGCGTTCACATCAATGCGTGCAAGAGGTGCCATGGCAACGGATATTGCCGTACTTGTTGTTGCTGCTGATGACGGTATCATGCCTCAGACTATCGAAGCTATTAACCACGCTAAAGCGGCAGGCGTTTCGATTATAGTTGCTATCAACAAAATGGATAAACCCGATGTAAATCCCGACCGTGTTCTTCAGCAGCTGACGGAGCATGAAATCGTGCCCGAAGAATGGGGCGGCGATGCAATTTGTGTTCCCGTTTCCGCAAAAACACATATGAATATTGATAAGCTCCTTGAGTCGATACTCCTTGTATCCGAAATGAGAGAGCTTAAAGCCAATCCCAACAGAAACGCAAAAGGTATTGTTATTGAAGCAAGACTTGATAAAGGCAGAGGTCCTATCGCAACACTTCTTGTACAGAACGGTACACTCAAAACAGGTGATACCATCGTTGCAGGTACAGCCGTTGGCCGTGTTAGAGTTATGACAGATTATAAAGGTCAGAAAGTAAACCTTGCAGGTCCTTCTGTTCCCGTTGAGATTACAGGTCTTACAGAAGCTCCCAACGCCGGTGATGCCTTTGACGCTGTTTCCGATGAAAGACTTGCAAGAGAGCTTGTTGAACAGCGTAAGCAGAAAGAAAAAGAAGCTCAGTTCAGTGCAGTACAGAAAGTTACACTTGACAACCTGTTCTCAACTATCGAAGCAGGTGAAATGAAGGAACTTAACATCATTGTCAAAGCTGACGTGCAGGGTTCGGTTGAAGCTGTTAAGCAGAGCCTTGAAAAGCTGTCCAACAATGAAGTCCGTGTTAAGGTTATTCACGGCGGCGTAGGTGCTATCAACGAATCTGACGTTATGCTTGCTCACGCATCAAACGCTATTATCATAGGTTTCCATGTAAGACCCGACCCTGTTGCGGCGGCAAACGCTGAAAGAGACCATGTTGAAATGCGTATGTATATGGTTATTTACGATTGTATTGAAGACGTTGAGGCAGCTATAAAAGGTATGCTCGCTCCCAAAATCAGAGATGTTGACATTGGTAGACTTGAAGTCAGAAGCACATTCAAGATTTCAAGCGTGGGAACTATTGCAGGTTGCTACGTTCTCTCCGGCAAAATCCAGAGAAACGCAAAAATCAGAGTTGTCCGTGACGGTATCGTTATTGCACAGGATGAAATTGATTCACTCCGCCGTTTCAAGGACGATGTAAAAGAAGTTGCAACAGGTTACGAATGCGGTGTGGGACTTAAAAAGTTCAACGACATCAAAGACGGCGATATCTTTGAAGCATTTATAACCGAAGAATACAGAGATCAATAATACAAAAACCGGTAATTCATAATGCTTTTATGCATTATGAATTACTTGTGCATTATGAAAGGATGAGTTATCTTGTCAATGTACAAAAATGACCGTGTGGCAGAAGACATTAAACGAGAGATAACTGCTGTTATCCGTGAACTCAAAGATCCTCGCATCCAGGGTAAGCTTCTTACTGTTGTAAGAATAGAATTAGCTTCTGATTTATCATTCGGCAAAGTTTATGTAAGTGCTCTTGAGGGAATAGAAACAGCAAAAAACGCAGTTCAGGGACTCGAAAGAGCAAACGGACTTATTCGCAGAGAGGTCTGCCACAGACTCAAATTAAGAAAAGCACCCGAACTTAAATTTTTTGCAGATGATTCGGTAGCAAAAGGCATTGAACTTTGGGCTGACTACGAACAGAAGCTCCGAAAGGACAAAAACGATGAGAATTAACAAAATTCAAGCGGCTGAAATCCTGCTTTCAATGGATAATATTCTTATTCTTGCCCACGAAAATCCCGACGGTGATGCAGTAGGCAGTGCTTGCGCATTGTGCAAAGGACTGAGAAGTCTTGGCAAAACGGCATTTGTCAGTCTTGAAAGTTTTTCTAAGCACGACGAATATTTAGCACAGGGACTTATTGCTCCGTCTGACTACTGTTATGAGCATATCGTTGCGGTTGATACGGCAGACAACAGAATAATGGGCGTTGCTCAGACCTCACTTTCAAAAGATTGCAGGGTTGAGCTTTGCATTGACCATCATATGTCAAATGTGTTTTACGCCGCACAAACCTGTCTTGACGAAACTGCCGCCGCCGCAGGTGAGGTAGTTTATGACATACTTAAAGAAATGAATGTTGAAATCACAAAGGATATAGCAGAATGTATTTATGTTGCAGTTGCAACTGATACAGGCTGTTTCCGTTATTCCAATACAACGGCAAAAACATTCAGAACTGCCGCAGATATGGCTGATGCAGGTGTGGATATTGCAAAAGTCAATAAAATTCAGTTCGAAACAAAATCAAAGGAATATGCCGCTATTGAAAAAATGGCAATTTCATCAATGGAGCTTCATTTTGACGGAAAGTGTGCATTACTTCCGATTACAAATGAGATGTATGTTCAAAGTAATGTATCTGACAGCGATACTCAGCCTCTTGCTTCACTTCCCCGTCAGATTGAGGGTGTCTATGCCGGCATTACAGTAAAAGAAAAGAAAAAAGGTATGTGCAGAATTTCAGTAAGGACTAATTCTCCCGTTAACGCATCAAAAATTGCATCCTATCTTGGCGGCGGAGGTCACTCAATGGCGGCAGGATGTTCATTTGAGGGCAGCGTTGAAGATGCAGTAAAGACAATTCTTGCATACACCGAAAAAGAACTGAAAGAATCCGGATTAATATGACGGGATTTATTATTTTTGACAAGCCTGAGGGTATAACATCTTTTGTAGGTGCAAGAATTGTACGCAGAGTAACAAACGAGAAAAAAACAGGTCACACAGGCACTCTCGACCCTATGGCAACAGGAGTTCTTCCGATTGCATTGGGTAATGCCACAAGATTTATTGAACTGCTCCCCTGTCACGACAAAGCATACACGGCAAGTTTTCGTCTGGGTGAAACAACCGATACTCTCGATATAACAGGCAAAACGCTGACGACAAGCGACAATATCCCCGACGAAGCAACAGTTATTGCAACATTTGACCGTTTTAAGGGCGAAATTGAACAGTTACCGCCTATGTACTCTGCCATTCAGATAGACGGAAAACGTCTTTACGACCTTGCAAGACAGGGCATTGAAGTTGAAAGAGAAAAGCGTAAAATTACAATTTACAGCCTTGAATTTGTTTCTCACTCAGGTAACGAGTACACTATTAATGTAAAATGTTCAAAAGGAACTTATATTCGCTCGCTTATTGCAGATATCGGTGAAATGCTTGGTTGCGGTGCTGTTATGACAAGTCTCAGAAGAACGCTGTCAAACGGATTTTCCATTGATGATGCACATACCGAGGAAGAACTGAAAAGCGTTCAGGATGTGTCTGCATTTATCATTCCCATTGATAAAGCGTTAGCTGAATATCCTGCTTTATATGTAACCGAACCGCAGGCAAAACGTTTCAGAAACGGCGGCGAGCTTGATACTCAAAGACTTAAATGCAAACTGTCGGAAGGCTTATACAGAGTATATTCTCCTGATGGTAAATTTTTAGGTCTGGGTGAATACAAACAGAATGAACAATCTTTAAAAGTCAAGAGGGTCTGTGTTGATGACTGATTTTAAGGATAAAAAAACAGCCGTAGCGTTAGGTACGTTTGACGGCTTGCATAAAGGACATATATCCGTAATAAATAAGGCTGTTATTCAAAAGAGTAACGGTCTTTTGCCCGTTATTCTGCTTTTTTCACAGCACCCACAGACAGCTCTTACAGGCAAAACACAAAAATCACTTTTCTGCGGTGCTGTTAAAGACGAAATAATAAAAAACACAGGCTGTACGCCCTATACTGTTGATTTTGACCGCATAAAAAATATGTCTGCAGAGGAATTTGTAAAAGAAATTCTTGTAACGGAGCTTAACGCAAAAACTGTTTGTTGCGGTTTTAATTACAGATTTGCAAAAAATTCAAGCGGTGATATCGGTACACTTAAAAGTATATGCGAAGAATACGGCATTACGGTTACGGTTGCCGATGAGGTAGATTTTGAGGGCAGTTGTATCAGTTCAACAAGAATACGCTCCGAAATTGAAAAGGGAAATATCCGTAAAGCCAATTTAATGCTTGGCAGACATTTTTGCTATGATTTTGAGGTTGTGAACGGTGACCACAGAGGCAGAACATTAAATTTCCCAACCATCAATCAGTTTTTCCCTGCTGATTTTGCAGTACCGAAATTCGGAGTTTATGCTTCGGCGGCTTTTGTTGCGGGAAATTGGTATCCTGCCGTTACAAATATCGGCATACGCCCGACAATCGGTAACAGTGCCCCTCGAAGCGAAACGAGTATTTTGGGTTACAGCGGCAATCTTTACGGAGCTAATACAAAAGTTGCATTAATTGAATATTTAAGGGAAGAAATAAAATTCCCCGATCTTGATGCACTCAAAGAACAAATTGAAAAGGATAGTCTGAAAGCAGCCGAGATTTTTAAAAGGGAGAAATTTTAATGGATATTATACTTGCCTCTGCATCACCGAGAAGAAAAGAACTGCTTACACTCGCAGGAATTGAATATACGGTTATTCCGTCACAATGCGAGGAGATTTTACCCGAAGATATAACGCCTCCCCAAGCAGTTGAAGAGCTTGCAAGGCAAAAAGCTGAGGATGTTTTTAAAAATCACCCCGACTGTATGATAATTTCCGCAGACACGGTAGTGGCTCTGGGTAATACAATTTTAGGCAAACCGAAAGATGATGATGACGCATTCAATATGCTCACTTCCCTTTCGGGTAAAATTCACACCGTTTATACAGGTGTGTGCATAAAAACGGCAAACAGTGCAGAAATATTCCATGTAGCAACTGATGTTGAATTTTATAAGCTGACGGAAAAGGAAATCCGCGATTATATTGCAACAAAAGAACCCTGCGACAAAGCCGGTGCATACGGCATACAGGGTAAAGGCTCACTTCTCGTAAAAGGAATACATGGCGATTATTTTAATGTTGTAGGTTTACCTTTGGCGGAAACAGTTAAAAGAATTAAATCAACAATTATCAGTGAGAAGTGAAAAGTGATGAGTGAGGAATGGTTTAAAACCAAGCCGCTTTGCGACTGACTTAACTCCTAACTATAAAAAAATGCATCCGAAAGGATGCTATTTTTTAATATATCAGCATTGGCATTTCGCAATTATCCGGAACATACTCCCCTGAGTACATATTATTTTCTTCATCAACAGCAGTTACCGTTATTCCCGAATCGGTAAGAGTAAGGGTATACAGCAAGGTATCTTCGCCGTCAACAGAATGGTTTACCCAATAATAAGTGCCGTCCTTTAAAGCAAGTTCATCTGTGCAATAAACAGTCCCCGTAAGATGTGAGCCTTTGTTCACCGCAATTTTGCCTTCACTTATATAAAGATAGAACATTGAGCAGTTATATGCACCGTCAAAATCAGTCGTAAGTGCTTTAATTTCAGCGGCTTTTGATTTTGCTTTTTCAAATGAAGAACTGCATTTATTCACAAGCAAATCATAAGAATATCCCAAACATCCGTTAACCGTATAATCATTCATAGCTATTGAATACAAATACCAATCAAGCACATCTGAATTACCGGAATCAGCTCCACCCTTATTATAATATTCAACCGCCGCCGCAAAATCTCCCTCAAGAGCTGATTGAGTCATCAGTTCGTATGCATTGTCATCTGTTTTTGCACAGCCGGATAATGCGGAAATGAGCAGAATACAAATAAGTATTGAAATTATTTTTTTCATTTTAAATCACCTTTCTTTTTACAGATACTTCACCTGTGGAAAGATTTTCCCATGTGCCGTCATCATAGGTTACAAGCAAACGAAAATCACGGTCAATCCCCTTTGCAACGGCATCTCTATCCCCTGTTGGTTTTATAACACAAATGGGCTGATTTTTAAGATAATCATGCTCAATGTAGAACGGCAAAAAGTTTTTTTGAGTGATATTTTTATATTCCGACATAAAAATATCAACCGTTCTGCCAACAATTTTTGATGGGGCATCGGGTATAATATCGTTTTCATTAAAAACAGAATCTGCAATATCTTTGATTTCATGGGGAATTTCATTAAAGCATATATTTATTCCTATACCCAAAACGGCATAAGCCAGCCTTTCGTTTTTTATATCAAAAGATGCTTCCGTAAGAATTCCTGCAACTTTTCTGTCATTCATATATATATCGTTTACCCATTTGATTGCGGTATTTTTGCCCGAAATTTCTTCAATGGCTTTCGCAACAGCAACCGCCGCACAGGTGGTGATAAGAAGTGAATCCGCAAGATTTAAATCAGGGTGGAGTAACAGACTGAAATAAACACCTGTACCTTTTTGAGAAGAAAAACTCCTGCCGAGTCTGCCTTTGCCTGCTGTCTGCTCGGAAGCTACAAGCAACAAGCCCTCATCTTCACCGTTTTCAGCTCTTTGCTTTAAAATTGTGTTGGTTGATGTAACACAATCACAATATTCCACACGCACGTTTTTATTCGTAATATATCTGCTGATACTTTCGGCAGATAATGCATCAAATCCAATCATTTCAACACTCCGATTCTTACACTTACCGCTTTTGCTATCCAACAGGCAAGAGCAATTTTTATTAAATCAGGAATAATGTACGGCAGTACGCAGGTCGCAAGTACAGCTCCAAGACCTGTTGCCCCTGTGTTATTAAGATACACAAAATTATACCACAGCGTCCCCACGGTATAACACATAAACAATCCGATTACCGCACCGATTATATTCAAAATCATTTTATTCTTGAATCTGTCACGAAAGAAACCGCCTACAAGAGGGATAAATACAAATCCTATTATATATCCTCCCGTTGCACCTGTTATTGCACCGACGCCGCCTGTAAAAAGTGAAAACACAGGTAAACCTACAACACCTAAAAGTGTATAAACTACAACTGTAAGTGTACCTTTTTTCATACCGAGTAAGCTGCCGCAGACAGCTATTGCAAATGTCTGCAAGGTAATCGGAATTGTGCCCACGGGAATGCTTATCCATGAGCATACGGCAATAATTGCCGCCATAAGTGCAATTATTACCGCATCATAAGTGTGAGTTTTATGTGTATTTTTTTTAGTATTGCTCATAAATTCTTCTGTTGATATCCTTGACGGTTCCTTCATCAACTTTGACAATAGCTCTGTCATAAGTAAGAATACCGTTTACCTCAAACTCAACGTCGCTGACCTGTGTATATACAAGTGCAGAAAGACCCTTTTTAATTTTAGGGATAATCTGCTTATCATAAAGCTTTTTGTATGCTTTTGTAAGTGATTCCTTTGAGTTATACATCATATAACCGAAGCTTTTACTTTTATTCCATACATGACCGTCAATAATATGAGAATAACCGCCGAATTCACTTAAAACAAAAACTCTCTTTTCCTTTTTAGCCATAACCACAGGCACAATATATCTGTGAATACTTCTGAAATCGCCGCCGCCCTGATCGTACCAACCGCTTGCCTCGTCAACAAATCTTGAGGGGTCTTTTGCTTTTACTGCTTTGCTGATTTCAGCCGCATCAAACTGTCCCCAACCCTCGTTGAAAGGTACCCATGTACAGATTGAAACACAGTTATAAAGCTCATCCATCATTTCAAAAAGCTCGTCTTTGAAATTTGCTCTCCACTCGGGTTTATTACGGTTGAATGCATTGTATTTATTGTCTTTGAGAGAAAATGTTGCTATGGGTAAAAACGCACCCTGAATATTAGGAATAACACCTGCGTGAACAGGATTGAGAGCTTTACCGCCGCTTATCATATCCTGCCATACGAGCATACCGAGGCGGTCACAATGATAATACCATCTTGCAGGCTCGGTTTTAATGTGTTTACGAAGCATATTAAAGCCAAGCTCTTTCATCTTCTGAATATCGTAAATCATGGCTTCATCACATGGCGGAGTCAGTCCGCCGTCGCACCAATAACCCTGGTCAAGCAATCCGTTATGGAAGTAGGGCTTATTGTTAAGGCAAAGTCTGGGCAGTCCTTTGCTGTCTGTACCAACGCTGAATTTACGCATACCGAAATATGATTTTACAGTATCTTTAATTTCACCGTTAACGGAAAGCTCAAGCACAATATCGTAAAGATTGGGTTCTTCGGGACTCCAGAGCTTAAAATCGGGAACGGAAATATCTTCATCAATACCGATTTCTGTTTTTATAACTTCTTTTTCACCGTCAAATACTGTTGCAGTAATAGTACAATCTGATACGGTGACAGTTGATTTAACGTTAATTACGCCTTTATCAATATCAGGCAAAAGTTTAATTTTTTCAATTCTTGCCTCATCAACTGCTTCAAGCCATACTGTCTGCCAGATACCTGATGTGCCTGTATACCAGAATCCGTGGGATTTAAGTGCCTGCTTACCTCTCTGCTGCCAGCCTTCGTCTGTAGGGTCATACACACGGACAACAAGCTCATTTTCAACCTCTGAAACATAATCTGTTATATCAAAAGAAAAAGCGTTGTAACCGCCTGTGTGAGAGCCTATTTCTTTACCGTTGATATAAACGATGCACTGCCAGTCAACAGCATCAAAATTAAGAATTATTCTCTTTCCCTTAAATTCATCGGAAAGAGTGAACTTTTTTCTGTACCAAAGTCTTTCCGTTGGCAAAAATGTTCTCTCAACACCTGAAAGTGCCGATTCAATAGCAAAAGGAACTGTAATTTTACCGTTGAATGATGTTGGGATTTCTCTTACATCACCTGTTACGGCATAATCAAATTCACCGTTAAGATTTACCCAAAAATCACGCTGAAACTGCGGTCTGGGATATTCATTCAAAGGACAGGCTCTGTCCACTTTATCGTAAAATACGGTCTTGATATGTGACATAATAAAACCTCCGTCAATTCATATAGATCTATTTTACAATAAAATAACAAGTTTGTCTACCCAATTTTGCTATTGACATATATTTTTTTTAAGTATATAATGAAACAGTAAAAAATATCTTCAGGGCGGGGTGTGATTCCCCACCGGCAGTACAGTCTGCGAGCATCGAAAGATGTTGAAACGGTGAAATTCCGTTACCGACGGTATAGTCCGGATGGAAGAAGAGCATACAATATTGCAATCTTCATTTCTGCGTTCTGATGATATTTCAGAGCGTATTTTTTATCCTTATTTTTAACGAAAGAAGGCAAATTTATGGCAAAAAAAACTAATATCCGTGCAATCAGTCTTACCGCAATCATGGGAGCACTCGGAACCGTGCTTATGATGATTGAAATTTCTCTGCCCATAATTCCATCGTTCATCAAACTCGATTTTTCGGAGCTTCCCGCACTTATCGCATCTTTTGCTTACGGTCCGGGATACGGTATACTCGTGTGTCTTATAAAAAATGTACTGCATCTGTTTTTCGGCTCAACTATGGGCATCGGTGAAATTTCAAATTTTATTTTAGGTGCAATTTTTGTAGGTATTGCAGGTATAATCTACAAGAAAAACAAAACAAAAAAAGGTGCGTTGATAAGCTGTATTATAGGCTCAGTTGTAATGGCTGTTGTAAGCATTTTTACAAATTACTTTATTGTTTATCCTCTTTATGTAAAAGTTCTTGGTATGCCTATGGATGCTATAATCTCTATGTATTCCGCAATTCTCCCTGCGGCTGACAATCTTTGGAAAGCACTTATAATATTCAATCTGCCTTTCAACATATGTAAAGGTATTATTGATGCAATTCTCTGCTTTGTAATTTACAAGAGAATATCTCCCATACTCAAAAAACAGTAAAAAGTATTGACAATCACGCACGATTGGTGTAGAATAATGACAAACTTAATATTCCTTATAAAGAGTGACGGAGGGAACGGCCCTATGATGTCCGGCAACCTGCTTTTGCAAGGTGCTAAATCCGACGGTATTACCGAGAGATAAGGTTCAGCTCACGGATACTGTATCTGTGAGTTTTTTTATGATACATTTAAGGGTATTGAGTTAATTTATACTCATTGGAGGAAAATAAAATGGCAAAAAGACTTTTTACTTCCGAATCAGTTACGGAAGGACATCCCGACAAGGTTTGCGACAATATTTCTGACGCAATTCTTGATGCTATGCTCGAACAGGACCCCATGTCCCGTGTAGCTTGCGAATCGGTGTGCACAACAGGTATGGCTATGGTTATGGGTGAAATTACAACCACCGCAACCGTTGACATTCCCGCAATTATCAGAAAAACTATCTGCGATATCGGTTTTGATTCGCCCGAAGCAGGTTTTGACGGTAACGCCTGTGCAGTTTTTACAACACTTGATAAGCAGTCACCCGATATCAGCATGGGCGTAAGTAAATCACTTGAAATGAAAGAAGGCGACGAGGACAAGTACAATCTCAACGGTGCAGGCGACCAGGGCATGATGTTCGGCTTTGCCTGTGACGAAACCGAGGAACTTATGCCTCTGCCTATTTCACTCGCTCACAAATTGGCACTTCAGCTTACAAAGGTAAGAAAAGACGGCACGCTCAAATATCTTCGTCCCGACGGAAAAACACAGGTTACTGTTGAATATGACGACGACAAGCCCGTAAGAATTGAAGCAGTTGTTATTTCTACTCAGCACAAGGAAGAAGCAACACAGGAGCAAATCAGAAAAGATATGATTGAGTATGTTATAGCTCCTATTGTACCTGCAAATCTTATTGATGAAGACACAAAGTTCTTTATCAACCCCACAGGCAGATTTGTTATCGGCGGCCCTGTTGGTGACAGCGGACTTACTGGCAGAAAAATCATCGTTGATACATACGGCGGCTATGCGGCACACGGCGGCGGTGCATTCTCCGGTAAAGACCCCACAAAGGTTGACCGTAGTGCGGCTTATGCAGCAAGATATGTTGCAAAGAATATTGTAGCAGCTAAGCTTGCATCAAAATGCGAAATTGAGCTTGCTTATGCAATCGGTGTTGCAAGACCTGTTTCAGTAACAGTCAACACTTACGGCACAGGTAAGGTGTCTGATGAAAAGCTTGCAGAAGCGGTAAATAAGGTATTTGATTTAAGACCTGCCGCAATTATTGACACTCTTGATTTAAGACGTCCTATTTATAAACAGACTGCCGCATACGGACACATGGGCAGAACAGACATTGACCTGCCTTGGGAAAAGACAGATAAAATTGAGGAGCTTATTGAAGCGGTAAAATAAAATTCGCATAAAAATTTCTCCCGAAGATGACTTCGGGAGATTAGTATTTTTTTTAATTAAGATGATAATCAGTTCAATCAAATATTTTTCCAAATTCTTTTTCACCCATAAATCCATGAAAAAATCCCAAAGTAAAATATTCACTTTTGATTGCCGTTTCCTTCTGCTTAATGCAAATATAGAAGTCATTGAATATTTCTTTTTGTTTACCGTCAAGCATTTCAATCAATTTGTGCTGACAATCATAATACTCTTTTCTTAACTCTTTCTCTTCTTCCGTGTAAGGAAAATGCCCTGAATTTTTATCTTCTTCATAATCTTTCAATATGGTTGTGATATATTCATCAAGATTTTTATCCACAAATATTTCCCCCCCAAAAAAACAAAAAAGTGCGTCAACCGAAGTCAACACACTGAAAAACGCAAACTCCGATTGTCGCCAAACAAATCTAAATAGAATCATAACCTTAGTTAGAATACCCACCTAGTAGAGCTTGCGGTTTTACCCACACATAGGTGTAGTATTTAAAAAAAAGGCATAATTATCCCTTGGAAAAGATAATTACAGAGATGATTCTATTTATTAAATTCGTTTGGCTCAATTAGTATATCACAAAAAACTATAATATGCAATGTTTTTCTTATGATTTTACTTACATTACAATAAATCTGCATAAGAAAAATAACACAAATTTTTATCTTCTTAATAATCTTTCAATATGGTTGTGATATATTCATCAAGATTTTTATCCACAAATATTCCCCCCAAAAAAACAAAAAAGTGCGTCAACCGAAGTCAACACACCGAAAAACGCAAACTCCGATTGTTGTCACACAAAACTTAACAAGCGGAGAGAAAACTCTTCTTACTTGGG
>CAZBVV010000016.1:0-31619 GCA_964495345.1 uncultured Eubacteriales bacterium | reverse complement strand
CAACAAGCCTTATCAAGTTCGGACAGGAAATGATCTGTCGAAACTCTATCGCTGTTACGGGCGATCCCGGCGTAGCCTAACTAAAAGCTCGGTACGCAGCTCAGAGACCATGTTCGGCAGAATTCACTTTACCCATTCACAGCACATCAAAAGATGATGGGATTCTCTGAAAAGCTTCAAATGCTTACTCTTTCTCGTCATTGCTATTACAGATATTATATCATAAAATTATAAAAAAGCAATAGTGAAAAACACGCTTATGAGATTTTACAAGTTGAAATAACATAAATTACATATCATTGTGTTGTTTTTCTAATGTTCTTTGATTTTTTTTATTGCACCTTTTTCAAGTCTTGAAACTTGTGCTTGTGATATTCCTACTTCTTGTGCAACTTCCATTTGTGTTTTTCCTTGAATAAAACGCATATTCAGTATGCTCTTCTCTCTTGAACTCAGGTTTTTTATTGCCTCTGTTATCATTATTTCATCTATCCAGTCTGATTCCGTTTCTGCGTCGCAAACTTGATCCATAACGTATATTGTGTCACCACCGTCAGCGTACACGGGTTCGTATAATGAAATCGGGTCAACAATCGCTTCAAGGGCAATTACAACTTGTGATGTTGGCAAATTAAGACGTTCTGCAATTTCTTCAATGGTTGCATCACGGTTAAGTTCAGTCTGTATTTCTTCTCTTATCTGCATGGCATGATAAGCTGTGTCACGCATCGAACGGCTTACACGAATACTGTTGTTGTCACGCAGGTAGCGTCTTATTTCGCCGATTATCATTGGTACAGCATATGTGGAAAATCTTACATTAAGGCTTATATCAAAATTATCTATTGCTTTTATCAGACCGATACAGCCTACCTGAAACAAATCATCGGGATTTTCTCCTCTGTTGGTAAAACGCTGTATTACAGACAGTACAAGCCTTAAATTTCCCTCGATAAGTTGTTCACGTGCATTCATGTCGCCTTGCTTTGTAAGTTTTAAAAGCTCTGTTTTTTCTGCCTCTTTAAGCACTTTTAATTCTGATGTGTTTATTCCTGTTATCTCAACTTTTCCCCACTGCATAATAAAATCCTCCGTATACAAGATATGTACACAGAGGATAATTATATTATATCTCTTATCAGGTTGTTTTAATCATACAATTTTTTCCAATGCGGAAATAATAGTATCCGGTGATTTTGTTGTGATGTTGTCAACGTCCATGTTAGCAAATTTTACGGCTTCGTCAACATCGTTAACCGTCCAGACTGAAACGAGCAAATCTGCTTTCTTAAACATTTTTACAAGATTTTTATTGCAGTTGCATTTGTTTAGATTGATTCCGATTGCTCCCACTGATTTTGTAAGTTTGATAAGATATTTTATAAACAATGTGTTGGAAGCAAGCAGACTTTTTTTACCGAAATTCAGATAATAGGGGATATCGGGACAGTATTTTTTTACAGTATGTGTATCTTTAACGTTGATGCCCGTAAAGAATATCTGATTTATAACACCTTTTTCTGCCGCCAGTTTGAGAATAAGCTGCATATCGGTTGTTTCTTTTATGTCAAGATTTACTTTTTTGTCGGGAAAGTTTTTTATGCAATCAAATGCATCAGAAAGTGTTGTGTATTCAGATGCTTCATTAACTTTATCATGCGACAAAACGGGTGTACCGTCTTTGATGAAACGTACATCAATTTCGGTAATATCAGCACCTGTTTTAAAGCCTTGTATTATTGATTCAACGGAGTTTGGCTCAGTTTCCATGCATCCGCTGTGAGCAGTTATTGATGTGTTCATATTTGATTGTCTCCGGTGATTTCTGCATATTTTTTATGGCGTCTTTCCAATAATTCGTTGTACATAAGCTCTCTTTTTTCCTTCGAAAGAGGGTAGAGGAATTTGGGAATAACTGCAAGAATACCTGTTAATTGCGGAATACCCGTACACATGGCAAACAGCCACCATTTGGTTGAATCAGCCTGAGTGCCGATTGATTTACCCTGAACATAGCCTATACTGTCAAGCATAATACTCTGTATGGATGTTTGTAGGATGCTCTGAATTTTTTGAAGCAAATCCTTTGCAACGCCTATTGTGGCTTCCATACGATAGCCGTTTTTCCATTCGCAGTAATCCATTGATTCGTTGTAAAGCTCAGCATTAACAACTTTTCTTATACCGAATGCCCATTTGTCAAAAAATGCTTGTATACCAAACGCAACACACATAAACAGTTTCCGCTTGTAATTTCCGTTGATTGAGCCTACTGCAAAGAGCAGTAACCACCAGAATCGTGTGTATAAATCTTCACCAACCCAAAGTGCTTTTGAAGAGAATCTTTCACGCATGGGTTTTACAAAAGCATAACTTATACTTCCTATCATACTCGACGGCAGATTAAGGATCGTAAGTAATGTTGCAGAGCCATGTACATCAATAAAATAGTTTGTGGTGCTTGTGCTTATGCTGAAACCGCCCAGGAAATTTGAAAGAGTAATAAGCAGTATGGGGTAATTATTGAATATAGCTTTGAATCCCTGCTTTAAATCAGGTTTTTCGATAGTTTGCGGCACTCTTTCTTTTGATACCATAAAGAAATAGAATGTAAACATACACGATGCAATATTTGTAAAAAGTCCCATACCCAGAAAAGCCGTTCTTAGCTTTACGGAAATAATGCCGTTATTAATCAGGTCAATGAGTACACCCATAATTATTCCGGGTAAGTCCTCGCCCATGTAACCTGTCAGAAGTTCAGCCATCGTAATCAGCCTCGCTCGGTCATTCGGATGTGGAGTTATGGTAGTCATGTAGCCTGTTTTTGCTATACTTGTAAACGTACCTGCCGTTTCGGTAATAACGTTAAATGCAAAATAAAATATGAGTTTTGGAATGTAATCACCGGCAGTAGACGGAAATATGTAGGGCATAAACCAATAAAGCGTCCCGATAAGCGTAAGGGGAATCTGAAAAAACAGCATATACGGTCTGAATTTGCCCCAACGTGTTCTCGTTCTGTCAACAAGCGTACCGATAAGCGGATCGTTTATAATGTCCCATGCACCAGTGAAAACATTAACTATGGCGTTGATTTTAAAGTCGATTTTTACAACGTCCCATATGAATCTGTCCTTGTAGCCGTTGATATTAAATGCGTTTGAAATATCATTCAGCAGATAGGCAAAGGTTTCTTTGTTGCCGACATAACGTCTGTCTTCATAAACATAATTTTCAAGCTCTTTGTTTTCAAGAATTATATCTTGTTCTTTTTGTTGGATATTGTTCATAAAATCCCTCACATTTCTAATAAATTTTACCATTTTATTTGAATTGTGTCAACACAAATTATGTAAAATAACCGAACTGAAGGTCAGCTCGGTTAAAATTAAATTATTCAAGAACTTCAAGGTCTTCAAAATCGTCAAGTTCAAGACCTTTATTATGGGATAGTGCCCAATCAACGCACCATTGACCTGCAAAAATAAGCAAATCTCTGCCTCTTACATCCTGTACCCAGATTGAATTGGTAAGATCAAGGTCTTTAGGTTCAACAGGTGATGATACAATTCTTTTTATAACTTGATAGTTAAGGTTATGTCTGCGGAATTTTACGCCGTATTCGGATTCCATCCTGTGTTCAAGCACCTCGTACTGAAGCATACCGACAACACCTACAATAACTCTTTCCATACCTGTTTCCGGTAAGAAGAAAATCTGTATTGCACCCTCTTGAGCTATCTGATTCATTCCCTTTGAAAACTGCTTACGTTTCATCGAGTCAACCTGCTCAACTTCAGCAAAATGTTCGGGAGCAAATGTCATAATACCTTTATATTTTACCTTCATATCCTTATCGCAAATTGTATCACCGATAGAGAAAATTCCGGGGTCAAATACACCGATAATATCGCCTGCATAAGCTTCGTCAATAATTTCACGCTCCTGTGCCATCATCTGCTGAGGTTGTGAAAGCTTAATCATTTTATTTTCCTGTACATGGAGATATTCCTTATTGCGTTCAAACTTGCCTGAACAGATACGCATGAATGCAATTCTGTCACGGTGAGCCTTATTCATGTTAGCTTGGATTTTAAACACGAATGCAGAAAAATGTTCGTCAAACGGGTCAACTACGCACTCTTTCGTTTTGTGAGAAAGGGGAGCAGATGTAAGCTGTAAAAAGCTCTGTAAGAATGGCTCAACACCGAAATTGTTAAGAGCTGAACCAAAGAAAACGGGAGTAAGTTTGCCGTTTCTGACTTTTTCAATATCAAAATCGTTACTTGCTATGTCAAGCAGCTCTATATTGTCAACAAGTGTTGTTCTTAAATCCGCACCGATTAGTTCATCAAGCTTTGCCGTGTCGGTAATATTGCACTCAATGCCCTCAATTCTTCTTCTTCCGGCGTGAAATTCATTGAAAGCTAAAATGTGCTGTTTTTCACGGTCATAAACGCCTCTGAAATTACTGCCGCAACTGATAGGCCAGTTCATAGCATAAGTGCCGATGCCGAATTCTGTTTCAAGCTCGTCAAGAAGCTCATAAGGGTCCCTTGCTTCACGGTCCATCTTGTTTATAAATGTAAATATCGGTATATTTCTCATCGCACAAACTTTAAAAAGCTTTCTTGTCTGCGGCTCAATACCTTTTGCGGCGTCAATAACCATAACAGCACTGTCTGCCGCCATAAGTGTGCGGTATGTGTCCTCGGAGAAATCCTGATGTCCGGGTGTATCAAGAATATTTATACAAAAGCCGTCATACTCAAACTGTAATACGGATGATGTAATAGATATACCTCTCTGTTTTTCAATATCCATCCAGTCGGAAACGGCGTGCTTGTCGCTTGCCTTACCTTTGACAGAACCTGCTGACTGAATAGCTCCGCCGTAAAGAAGAAACTTTTCCGTAAGTGTGGTTTTACCTGCGTCGGGGTGGGAAATTATAGCAAATGTTCTGCGTCTGTTGATTTCATTTCTTAAATCAGCCATATTTTAACCTCTCAAAAAAATCTCATAATTCAATCCTGAATTCTAACATAATTAAAATAAAAAATCAATATTTATATCCTACTTTAAAAATAAATCTTGATTAATGAATACTGTTAATGTATTATTGTAAAAAAAGGAGGAATTTTTATGTCAAAAAAATTAAAAGTGCTTATAGGAATTATTGCAGGACTTGTTTTTATCGGTTTGCTTGTTGTGATATTTTTCAGCAATATAAAAAATGCTGTTGCTTATATTCATGACTCATTCAATGCACCGGCTGTTGAAGCTGATTTTGAGGTAATGCCTGATGATGCAATCCGTATAATGTCATTTAATATAAGATACGGTGATTTGGGAGTGCTTACTGCTGAGGACAGGTATGATGCTGTTAAAACAGTTATAAAAAAAGGATTTCCCGATTCAATAGGTTTGCAGGAGGCAACACCTGAATGGATGGATTATCTCAAAACAGCACTTGACGGATATTCTTATGTAGGTGTCGGCAGAGATGACGGTGATAATCAGGGTGAGTATGCGGCAATATTTTATCTTGAAGATAAATACAATGTAATCGATAGCGGCACATTCTGGCTTTCCGATACTCCAGACGAAGTTTCAAAGGGTTGGGGTGCAGACTGTTACAGAATTTGCACATGGGTCATTCTTGAAAACAAAATCACAGGTCAGCAGTATGTTCATATGAATGCTCATTTTGACTTTGCAAATGATGAGGTGAGATACAACAGTGCAGACCTTATTCTTGAAAAAGCAAAAGAATTTGGTGATATTCCCGTTGTATTTACTGCCGATATGAATTTCTCCGAAACAAGTGAATACTATCAGCATATGGAAAACGACGGATATTTTATCAATGCAAAGTATGATGCAGAGGATACGATGGATTATCTTACATATCACGACCGCAATCCCAAGGAGCATGAGAACAGCAAAATTGACTATATTCTCATTAACGGTAAGTTTGATGCAAAGGTTTTCAGGGTTGTAACAGAAGGTATAGGCGGTAAATATGTTTCCGACCATTTTCCCATTTATGCGGATATTAAGTTTGTAAATTAACAGTCAGGAGATGTTTTTTATGTCAAAAACGAAAAAGATAATAGTAGCTTCAGCTGTTGCAGTTATTCTTATTGCAGTTTGTGGTTTTGCTGTGTTTTCAATTTGTCTTGATTCAATATATACAAGCGTAAGTTCAGAAGATAAACCGACACAGACTGTTGATTTTGAAGAAAAGGCAGAGGGCTCAATTCGTGTTATGTCGTTTAATATACGTTGCACTAATCTTGGAATTATCCCTAAGTATGCAAGACATTCGGTAGTTGCACAAACAATAATCAATAGTAATGCAGATTCATTCGGTGTACAGGAGGCTACGCCGTCGTGGATTAAATATCTTTCTGATGAACTGTCTGATAAATACGAGTATATTGGCGTAGGTAGAAACAACGGCAAAAATTCGGGCGAATATTCTGCTGTTTTTTATCTTAAAGATAAATACAATCTTGTAGATTCCGGCACATTCTGGCTTTCTGAAACACCCGAAACTCCGTCAAAAGGTTGGGATGCAAGTTTTAAAAGAATCTGCACATGGGTAGTGCTTGAAAATAAGGATACCGGTAAAAAATATGTTCATATGAATGCTCATTTCGATCATAAAGGCGAAGAAGCAAGACTTCACAGCGTTGATTTGATACTTGAAAAGGTTAGTGAATACAAGGATTTACCCGTTGTGTTTACTGCTGATATGAATATTGAAGAGGGTAGCGAATGTTATACCCGAATTGTAGAAAACGGTACTCTTATTGATACAAAATATGCGTCAGCTGACACGATGGATTATCTTACATTTCATGATTTGTCACCGTCCACTCATACGGATAAAATTATTGATTATGTTATGATTAACGGTAAGTTTGATGCTGATGTTTATAAAGTTGTAACAGCAGGTATAGACGGTAAATATGTATCAGACCATTTCCCTGTTTATGCTGATATTAAATTTAATTGATATTCAAGACACGAGCGATGTTTCCAAAACAAATAATGAGGTACAGTAAAAACTGTACCTCAAATTTTTTTACTTATTCTTGTTTGCAAGTCTCTGGAATACTTTGACAACTTCAACTATGGGAATAATACAGAATGCAATTCCGAGTGCTACACCGTAGTGTGCAAGGTCAAGATGTGCGAAATCAAAAGCATTTGCAAGGAAAGGAACTTCAATAACTACCGTTGTAAGAACAAGTGCGGCAGCCATTGATGCGAAGAGAGGAAGATTTACACTGCCTTTAGCGAGCATCTTGATTACTGATCCTCTCTGTGAACGCATATTGAGTGAATGGAATATTTCACACATTGACATTGTAAGGAACGCCATTGTTGTACCTGTAAGAGCCATATCGTGTGTTGCGGGGTTAGAAAGGCTGATATTTGTGAATACCCACTGTGAGAAAGGAACACCCCAGTTAACGCCGATAAAGTATGCACAAAGTGTAAGAACTGTAACGAGTGCACCCTGGTAAAGAACATCAATACCGAGACCGCCTGAGAATACGCCTGCTTTAGCACTTCTGGGTTTTCTTCTCATTATGTCGCTTTCGGGTTTTTCAATACCGAGTGCAAGTGCGGGGAAACAGTCTGTAACAAGGTTGATCCAAAGAAGATGGGGAGCTTCAAGAATTGTGAAGCCTAAAAGTGTTGCCGTGAAGATTGAAAGAACTTCAGAAAGGTTTGAACCGAGCAGGAACTGAATTGCTTTACGGATATTATCGTAAATTCTTCTGCCTTCGCCAACAGCTGAAACGATTGTTGCAAAGTTGTCATCTGCAAGAACCATATCTGCAACGTTCTTTGTAACGTCTGTACCCGTAATACCCATACCGACACCGATGTCGGCACTCTTGATAGAGGGAGCGTCGTTAACACCGTCACCGGTCATAGCTGTAACATAACCTTTTTTCTTCCATGCGTTAACGATTCTTGTCTTGTGTTCGGGCTGAACACGGGCATATACAAATATATTCTCAACGACGTTGTCAAATTCTTCATCTGTGAGCTTTTCAAGGTCTGCACCTGTCATAGCATTCTTTTCATCTGTAAGAATACCAAGCTCCTTTGCGATTGCAACTGCTGTGTCCTTATGATCACCTGTAATCATAATCGCTGTGATACCTGCACTTCGACACTCGTCAATAGCATCCTTAACCTCGGGGCGTACAGGGTCAATCATACCTGTAAGACCAACGAATACCATATCCTGTTCAAGATATGAGGGCTCATAAGATTCGGGTACTTCGGGGTATTTCTTCATCGCACAGGCAAGAACACGGAGAGCCTTGTCTGCCATTCTCTTGTTTTCGGCGGAGATTTTTGCTCTTACCTCATCTGTCATGGGTACGATTTTACCGTCAATTTCTGCATATTTACATCTGCCGACAACAATATCAGGACCGCCCTTTGTGAACTGAACAATACCGTTTGCAGTCTGATGAACGGTTGACATCATCTTTCTGCCTGAGTCAAAAGGAGCTTCGCCAATACGGGGCATTTTTTCCATAAGGTCATTTTTGTTAAGACCGAGTTTGAGAGCAAAGTTAACAAGTGCTGCTTCTGTGGGTTCACCTGTAACCGTGCCGTCAGAGTTAACTGAAACATCTGTACAAAGTGACATCATTGTTGCAAGATTTTTTTCGTCTGTGCAGAATGAGTCAACAACCGTCATAACGTTCTGGGTAAGAGTACCTGTCTTGTCAGAACAGATAATCTGAGCACAACCGAGAGTTTCAACAGCTGTAAGTTTTCTGATAATAGCGTTCTTCTTTGACATTGTTGTAACGCCCATTGAAAGCACGATTGTAACAACTGCCGCAAGACCTTCGGGGATAGCAGCAACTGCAAGAGATACAGCAACCATGAAGAATTCAAGAACAAGGTTGAAATCTACTGCTTCACCTGCAACGATATTTTTAATAATCTGGAAACCAAAAATGAAAATACTGATACCTATAACGAGATAGGTAAGGATTTTACTAAGCTGTGAAAGCTTTTTCTGAAGGGGAGTTTCGCCTTCTTCTGCTGTTGCAATAGCATCGGCAATTTTACCCATTTCTGTATCCATACCTGTTGCAACAACAACTGCTTTTCCTCGTCCGTAAACGAGTGTACTGCCCATGTAAGCCATGTTCTTACGGTCACCCAACGGAACAGCATCCTCTTTTTTGCCGTTGATAACTTCGAGCATTTTAGTAACCGGTACGGATTCACCTGTAAGTGCCGCTTCTTCAATCTTCATGCTTGCACATTCAATGATTCGGCAGTCTGCAGGGATAGCGTCACCAGCTTCAAGTACAATAACGTCACCCACAACAAGATCTTCACTCTTAACAGCTACAACATTACCGTCACGCAGAGTTTTTGTGGTTGCGGCACTCATTTCTTGCAAGGCTTCAATAGCTTTTTCAGCTTTGCTTTCCTGGTAAACACCGAGAACAGCATTGATAAGCACAACTACAAGTATGATGATAACGTCCGACGGAAATTCATGCTCAAAGATTGCAAGAACAGCAGAAATAGCTGCAGCTGCAAGGAGAATGATAATCATGGGGTCGGTAAGCTGTGCAAAAAATCTCTTGATAAGAGAATCTTTTTCAGCCTGTTTGAGTTTGTTTTTACCGTTTGCTTCAAGTCGTTTTGCGGCTTCGGCAGAGGTAAGACCTTCTGTGGAGCTCTTTACTGCATCGAGTACGGTACTCACTTCTTCTTTGTAAAAGTTCATTGTTTTTCCCCTTTCAAAGGATTTTTATCTGTTCATAAAAGAAAAAACTCATGTACAGAATGAAACATAACTGTACACGAGTCTGGTTTTTTAATTCAAAGCCAAGCCCTAAGACTATGATGTTGGCTAAGAAACGCACTTACGGCGCAAACTACTCCCTCATGAATAGATATTAAATTTAGCAATTAAATGATACCATATCCTGTTATTGCTTGTCAATAAACAAAACTGCAAAAATGATGTGCTTCCTATTGTGTAATTTGCCGATAATTTGATATTTACAAAAGCCGTTTTTTACTATATAATATCAGCAGAAAGAGATGATTTTATGCAAAAACTAATGAGCCGTATTCGTTCTGCATTGGAACGGTACAACATGATTCAGACAGGAGATAAAATTGCCGTCGGACTGTCGGGTGGTAAGGACTCGGTGGCACTGCTTGCGGCTTTGGCAGAAATGCGTCGTTTTTATCCTGAAAAATTTGAACTAATCGCTGTAACTGCGGATATGCGATTTAATAATGAAGACGGTGATTTTACAGTTCTTGAAGAATTTTGTAAAAGCATTGATGTGCCTTATGTTATCAGACGAACCGACCTCGCAGATATTATATTTAATATCAGAAATGAAAAAAATCCGTGTTCATTATGTTCAAAAATGCGAAGAGGAATACTCCATGATATTGCGATAGAAAACGGTTGTAATAAGGTGGCTCTCGGTCACCATATGGACGATGCTGTTGAAACATTTTTTATGAATCTGCTCAATGGCGGCAACATAGGAAGTTTCTGCCCCGTTACATACCTGTCAAGAAAGGATATTTATGTGATAAGACCTATGGTGCTTACAAGCGAAGCAATAGTTGCAGGTGCTGTGAATCAATGCAATCTTCCCGTTGTAAAAAGCAAATGTCCCATGGATAAAGCAAGTGAAAGGGAAAAAACTAAATCACTTATCAATTCGCTTAATAAGGAGTACCCAAAACTCAGAGAAAAAGTTATCGGTGCCATGCAAAGAAAAGGTATTGATAATTGGTAAAATTCTCTTGAATAATATATTATTGTATGTTATAATCTAAAATATTTATTTTTTTGGAGGTGTATTTAATTGAAATATTTGGTAGTTCTTTATGACGGAATGGCAGATTATCCCGTTCCTGCACTTAACGGAAGAACCCCGATGGAGGTTGCAGTTAAACCTAATTTTGATAGTTTGGGTAAAAGAGGCACGGTCGGTATAGTCAAAACCGTTGCCGATTCATTAAAACCCGGCAGCGATGTTGCAAATCTCAGTGCGTTGGGCTACGATGCGGAAAAATGCTACACAGGCAGATCACCTCTTGAAGCTGTAAGCATCGGTGTTGATCTTATGAATGATGATGTTACAATGCGTTGTAATGTTGTAACTCTTTCCGATGATGAACGCTTTGAAGATAAAACCATGGTTGATTATTCTGCAGGTGATATTTCATCTGAAGAGGCGGCAGAAATCATAAAAACCGTTCAGGAACATTTCGGTAATGACATTTTTAAATTTTATAACGGTGTTTCCTACCGTCATTGTCTTGTGTGGCACGGCGGTACAACGGATTTAGGTGATATGACGCCTCCGCATGACATTTCGGGCAAAGTAGTAGGTGAGTATCTTTCAAAATCCGATAATGCTAAAGAGCTTATTTCAATGATGAAAGAAAGCTACGAGCTGCTTAAAAATCACCCTGTCAATTTAAAGAGAATTGCTCATGGTAAAAAGCCTGCCAATGCAATATGGCTTTGGGGTGAAGGTACAAAACCCGTACTTGAATCCTTTGAGGATAAATTCGGTCTGAAGGGCAGTATTATTTCTGCTGTTGACCTGCTTAAAGGTATCGGCGGTTGTGCAAAGATGAACACTCCTGAGGTTGATGGTGCAACAGGTTATATTGATACTAACTTCGAGGGTAAAGCTAAGGCGGCTGTTGAAGAGTTCGATAACGGACAGGATTTTGTTTATATCCATATTGAGGCACCCGATGAATGCGGTCACAGAAACGAACCCGAAAATAAAGTAAAAGCTATTGAAATAATTGATAAAAAGGTTCTTCCGGTTGTTATTGATGCGTTGGAAAAATATGACGATTATAAAATTATGATTCTTCCCGACCATCCTACACCCATTGTTACAATGACGCACGCAAGAGATCCCGTACCGTTTATGATTTACCATAAGAATGGTGAAAAACAGGGTGTTGAAACTGTAACTGAAGCTACTGCAAAGGAAACAGGCATATATTTTGCATCCGGTGCAGAGCTTATGAAATTTTTTCTTAATAAATAAGGAGCGATAATTATGGCAGATTACAAAATAGATACAAAGTGTATACAGGCAGGATGGCAACCTAAAAACGGTGAACCCAGAGTTCTGCCTGTTTACCAGAGCACGACTTATAAATATGATACAAGCGAAGCTATGGCAAAGCTTTTTGACCTTGAACCGGGCTATATGTACACCCGCCTTGCAAATCCTACAAGTGACGCGGTAGCACAGAAAATAACTGCTCTTGAAGGCGGTGTTGCCGGTGTTCTTACATCTTCAGGTCAGGCTGCAAACTTCTTTTCACTTATCAATATCATGGGTGCAGGTGATCACTTTATCAGTTCTGCAACAATTTACGGCGGTACATTCAACCTTTTTAATGTTACTATGAGAAAGATAGGTATTGATGTTACCTTTGTTGACCCCAATGCATCAGAAGAAGAGATTAACGCAGCATTTAAACCTAATACAAAAGCAGTTTTCGGTGAAACTATTGCAAACCCCTCGCTTGATATACTTGATATCGAAAAGTTTGCTAAAATTGCACACGCTCACGGTGTTCCTCTTATTATAGACAACACATTCCCCACACCGATTAATTGCAGACCCTTTGAATTCGGTGCTGATATTGTTACTCATTCAACCACAAAATATATGGAGGGTCATGCATCAACTATCGGCGGTGCTGTAATTGACAGCGGTAATTTTGATTGGGAACAGAATGATAAATTCCCCGGTCTTACCACTCCTGATGAAAGCTATCATGGTGCAGTTTATACCCGTGATTTCGGAAAAGCAGGCTATGTTACAAAAATTGTTGCTCAACTTCTTCGTGACTACGGCTCAACACCTTCTCCACAGAATTCATTTTATCTGAATCTCGGTCTTGAAACTCTTGCTCTTCGTATGGAGAGACATTGTTCAAATGCACTTAAAGTTGCAGAATATCTTGAAAATAACGATAAAATTGCATGGGTAAATTATCCCGGACTTAAAGGAAATAAATACTACGACCGTGCAAAAAAATATATGCCTAACGGCACCTGCGGTGTTGTATCATTCGGTGTAAAGGGTGGTAGAGAAGCTGCAGAAAAGTTTATGAATTCCCTTGAACTTGCGGCTATCGTTACTCATGTTGCTGATGCAAGAACCTGTGTGCTTCACCCTGCATCATCAACTCACAGACAGCTCAGTGATTCCGAGTTAGTTGAATGCGGAGTTTCCCCCGACCTTATCAGATTTTCAGTTGGTATTGAAAATCCCGACGATATTATTGCAGATATTCAGCAGGCACTTGATAAGATTTGATAAAGGGGTTGAAAAAACAAATGAAAGGAATCGGCAAAAAAGCCTTTTCGCTTATTCTTACGTTTGTGATGCTTATGAGTATGTGTATGCTTGCTTTTTCTGCTGAAAGCAACAGCTTTGAGTACGAAATTATAAGCGGCAGTACAAGCGTTCGAATAACAGGCTATAAAGGCTCTGCTGAAAATGTCACAATCCCCGACATCATCAACGGCAGAACTGTCGTTGAGATAAGTGCATCTGCGTTCAGCGGTAACAGTACGGTTAAAAATCTTACAATTTCAAGTAATGTTACAAAAATTTTAAAAGAGGCATTTAAAAACTGTTCCTCACTTGAAAGTGTCAGTATTCCCGCTTCGGTTACATCTATCGGTGATTCTGCATTTGCTAATTGCGTTTCTCTTGTAAGTGTTACAATTTCATCCGCTTCAACAGCAATCGGATATTACGCTTTTGACGGATGTACCTCATTAAAAAGCATTACAATTCCCTCATCAAAAATAGGCTACGCCTCATTCCGTAACTGTACTGCACTTGAGTCAATCAATCTTCTTGATTCCGTTCAATCTGTGGGCAGATACGCCTTTGATGGCACAGCATGGCTCAAAAGTCAGCCTGCAGGTGTTGTAACTCTCGGTAAGGTTGTGTACTCTTATACAGGCAACGGTGACGAAGCTTTGATTCCCGACGGAATGCTCTGTATTGCAGATTACGCATTCGCCGAAGCAGATGTAAAAAGTGTTATAATTCCCGACAGTCTTTATTATATCGGACTTTATGCTTTTTACGGCTGTTCAGAGCTTACTTATCTGTCTGTACCCGAATCCGTTATAAGTATAGGCACTAGTGCTATCGGTTACGATACTGAAAATAATAAAATTGACAATTTTACTATCTATTGTTATGACGGTTCTACTGCAAAAAATTGGGCAGACGGCAACTCAATTACAAGTGTTTTAATAAATAATTGCGAGCATTTATATTCTGATTGGATTGTTACCGTTGAACCTGACTGTCTTAGTGCGGGTGAAAAATTCCAAAGATGTATAATGTGTAACAGTAAAAAAGTTGAATCTGTGGATGCCTTAGGACATTCATGGAGTGGCTGGATTTTGTACAGTGAAATGTCATGCACATCCAACGAAATCAAGCAAAGAACCTGTACTGCTTGCGGCGAAACAGAGGAAAATATATCTTTTACACAAGGTCATGTATGGACTGATTGGGTGGTAAATACACAGCCCAATTGCTCCGAAAAAGGTGAACAGATACACGAATGTTCAGTTTGCGGCGAGATAGAAAAACAAGAGATACCTGCACTCGGTCATACATGGACAGTTGATGATACAACCGATGAAAACGGTTGGATTGTTACACTTGAACCCACTTGTTCCGTAGTGGGAAATGAATCAAGAGTTTGCAGTATATGTAATGAAATAGAAGTGAAGGATATTGACGCTCTCGGACATACAGCAGACGAGTGGACGGTAATAAAAGACCCTACAACAATTACAGTCGGTATCAAAGAGGGTATATGTACCGTTTGCGGTGAAACGTTTACAGCAGATATTGATGTTTTGACTGAGGTTTTACCTGACGATGTTACAAAACTCTCATTCACAGATGATGCATCAATCTATTTTAACGAAACTCGTACTTGTTTAATGGGCGTTAATGGTTCAACAACTGTTGCAGATGTGCTTTTGCAGTTTAACTATCCGTCATATATTATTATTACGGACTCAGAACTTAATCAGCTCAATAATAGTGATTACGTGCCTACGGGCGGATATATCATTCTTGTAAGGTATAACGAGGAAACACAGCAGTATGACCCTATAGACACAGTATATCTTGTTGCTATGGGTGATGTTAACTGTGACGGTGATATAACTGCCGCAGATGCCCGACTTGTATTAAGAAATTCTGCTAATCTTGAATCCTTTACCGATATTGTGAAAATGGCAGCAGATGTTGATAACAACGGCGAAATAACTGCCGCGGATGCAAGAAAAGTTTTGCGTGTATCTGCCGGACTTGAAAGTTTATAATTGTAAAAACAAAAGCTCCCGAAATCGGGAGCTGATTTTTTTATGTTAATCTCATTCTGAGAAAATCACCGGGATGCAATTTCTCTTTACATTCAATACTGAGGATTTCTTGCGGAATATGAGCAACAGTCCTGTTGTTACCGTCTTTATCAATTATACTTGTAACATTAAAACTTTTTCCGGAAGAGTAGGGTGACAGAATTTCAAGAGTGTCACCAACTGCAAAACGGTTTCTCATTTGAACTTTGTATCTGCCGTTTTCTTCATCTTCAAGAACTATGCCGATGAATTTACAGCTTTGTCTGTACAATCCGTCATTGTTATGGTCGTATTTCAATGCACCAAAGTAAAATCCCGTTGAGTAAGGTCTGTGACTTGCACATTCAAGCTCATTATGAATTGTATCAATATCAGCCGTTCCGTTTATTCTTTGCCTGTATGCATTTGTAACCGTTGCAACATAGTAAGGGGATTTCATTCTGCCCTCTATCTTGAATGATGTAACGCCTGCTTTTGCAATTTCATCAAGAAAGTCAATACAACACAGGTCGTGAGAACTTAAAATTGCAGATGTTCCGTTTTCTTCAATAACAGTAAAATGCTGTTCGGGACGTTTTTCTTCAACAATATTGTACATCCATCTGCAAGGCTGTGTGCAATCACCGTGATTTCCGCTTTTTCCTGTTAGATACGAGCTTATAAGGCATCTTCCCGAGTATGACATACACATAGCACCGTGAACAAATGCCTCAATTTCCATGTCCTTAGGCGTTCTTGCACGAAGTTCTGCGATTTCATCCAAAGTCATTTCTCTGCCGAGAACAACTCTTTCAGCACCGAGATTATAAAATGTTTCCGCTGTTTTATAATTCTGAATATTTGCCTGTGTGCTTATGTGTACAGGTAAATCGGGAGTTGCATTTTTTATCGTGACAACCGACCCTAAATCGGAAACGATAACACCGTCAACACCTACATCGTAAAGAAATCTTGCGTAATCCGAAAGTTTGTCAATTTCGCTGTTTGTAGCAAAGCAGTTTACTGTAATATAAATTTTTTTACCTGTTTTATGCACAAGATTAACGGCGGAAATAATATCGTCTTCGGAAAATGCTGCATTATCGGAGCGTAACTGCATAAGCGGTCCGCCTGCATAAACAGCATCTGCACCGAAATGCAGCGCTGCTTTCAGACTCTCAAAACTGCCGGCAGGACAAAGAAGTTCGCAACCGTTAAAAATATCGGACATATTATAAAGCTCCTGCCAATGCGTAAATCATGATTGATACAACGCTTAATGCCATAAGTCCTGCCATTACTATAGCAACTATTTTTGAAAATTTTTTGTTCATTTGCTTGCTTAATCCTCAATTCCCATAATTGATTTGATACTTGATGCGATAACTTCGGTCTGAGCCTCTGCTTCAGCTCTTGTATCAGCATGAGATGTAATGTAAATTTTGATTTTGGGTTCTGTACCTGAAGGTCTTACAATAGCTTTATTGTCGTTGGGTAATGTGTAAGAAAGTACGTTTGACTTGGGTAAAGTTATAGTAGTTTTAACTCCTGTAACTGTGTCTAATGAAGAACTTGTAAGGTAATCAGCTACATTGATAACAGGCATGCCGCCAATATCCTTGGGGGGATTTTCTCTCATAGACGCCATCATGTCACCCATTTTTTTCATTCCGTCTGCACCTTCAAAACCGAAATTAAGAAGAGTGTTAAGGTACATTCCGTATTTTTCGTAAAGGGCGTTCATAACGTCAACAAGAGTTTTTCCCTGTGTTTTGTAATAAGCCGCCATTTCAATGATAATCATTGAAGCATTAACAGCATCTTTTTCTCTTACGTGAGTTCCTGTAAGATAGCCGTAGCTTTCTTCCATGCCGATTTCAAAGCGGTTTTCTTCGCCCTTGTCTTTAAGCTGTTCAATAAGCTCACCGATGTATTTAAAGCCTGTAAGCAAATCGTACATCTCTGCATTATAATCCTTTGAAATAGCTCTTATAAGCTCAGATGTAACAATAGTTTTAACTATAACGGGATTTTCACAAAGCTCACCTTTAGCCAGCTTTCTTGACAGAATGTACTCTGTAAGCATACAGCCTACCTCGTTACCCGACATGAGCTGATACTCACCGTTGTGGCGTACAGCAATACCCACACGGTCACAGTCGGGGTCTGTTGCAAGCATAATGTCAGCAGGGAAAGTGTCTGTCATTTTCATGCCTTCTTCAAATACCTGCTTGATTTCGGGATTGGGGAAAGGACAGGTAGGGAAGTTTCCGTCGGGTTTTTCCTGTGCAAGAACGATTTTTAAATCTTTTACGCCGATTTTTTTGAGAATAGTTTTAACAGGCTTGTTACCCGTGCCGTTAAGAGGGGAGTATATAACTTTGAGGTCTGCTTTTTTGCAAATACCTTTTTCAACCTGTCTTGAAAGAACATCTGCATAAAAATCATCAATAAGCCAGTCCTCGATATAATCTACCATATCCTCAGCAAGAGCATCCTCAAAATCCATCATTTTAACATCGTTGAAAATGTCAACATTACAAATATATTCGTATGTTCTCTTTGCTGCATCGTCGGTCATCTGGTAGCCCATTGAATCATAACATTTGTAGCCGTTATACTTTGACGGGTTGTGGCTTGCCGTTATAACTATACCGGAACTGCAATGAAGTCTTCTTACGGCATATGACAGCATAGGGGTGGGCATAAGTTCGGTATAGATATATACCTTAATGCCGTTTGCTGCAAGAACGCCTGCGGCAGTTTTTGCAAAAAGGTCGGATTTAATTCTTGAATCGTATGCAACTGCAACAGTAGGCTCATCAAAAGCCTCGTTAAGATAGTTTGCAAGTCCTTGTGTTGCCTGTGCAACAGTGTATACATTCATTCTGTTTGTGCCTGCACCTATAACGCCTCTTAAACCACCTGTGCCGAACTCAAGACTTCTGTAAAAACGGTCGGAAATTTCATTTTCATTACCGTTGATTGATTTGAGTTCTTCAATTAAATCAGGGTCTTTAGTTGCATTCTTCAGCCAATAATTATACATTAAGCTGTAATCTGCCATAAGAATCAGTCCTTTACAATTTTATTTATTTAATTATATAACAATTATATTGGATTGTAAATGATTTTTTTTAATTTGTTAAAGTTTTTATTGACAAACATAAAAATATATTGTAAGATTATCTTGAACAAATGTTCATATTGGAGATGAAAAAATGTTTGCAAAAGTGTCAAGTGTGGGCGTATTCGGTATGCATTCTTATATGGTCAACATTGAAGCCGATATTTCGATGGGTAAATCTAAATTTGATATAGTAGGTTTGCCTGATGCGGCTGTGTCTGAATCAAAAGAGCGAGTAAGAACAGCACTTAAAAACAGCGGATATGATTTTCCGTCTGTACATATTACCGTAAACCTTGCCCCTGCTGATATCCGTAAAGAAGGTCCTATATACGATTTGCCTATTCTTATGGCACTTATGTCTGCATCGAAACAACTTAATTGCAATCTTGATAATTGTGCATTTGTAGGGGAATTGTCTTTGGGTGGCGAATTACATCATGTAAATGGTGTCTTGCCCATGACTATTGAAGCGAGAAATAAAGGTATTTTGAATATTTTTGTACCCTTTGATAACAAATCAGAGGCATCTGTTGTGGATGGAATAAATGTTTATCCTGTCAGGAATATAAAAGAGCTTATAGCTCATATTAACGGCGAAAAGCTTATAGAAAAAGCTGTTTACGATGGTTACGACAGCGAAATTGATACACCTTATGCTGCTGATTTTGCTGATGTAAAAGGTCAGTACCAGGCAAAGCGAGCGTTGGAAATAGCTGCCGCAGGTCATCATAATGTGTTACTTATAGGTCCGCCCGGTTCGGGAAAAAGTATGCTTGCGAAGCGTATTCCCTCAATTCTTCCGGATATGACATTCGATGAATCGCTTGAAACAACAAAAATATTTTCCGTTGCAGGTCAGTTGCCTAAAGATACATCCGTTATCCGTCAGCGTCCTTTCAGGTCACCACACCATACCGTTTCAGCACCGGGTCTTTCAGGCGGCGGCTCGGTTCCAAAACCGGGAGAGATTTCTCTTGCTCATAACGGCGTACTTTTTCTTGATGAATTACCTGAATTTTCAAGAAATGCCATGGAGGCACTCCGTCAGCCTATTGAGGACGGCAAGGTTTCTATTTCCAGAGTTGCAGGTACGCTTACTTACCCTTGTTCAGTTATGCTTATCTGTGCCATGAATCCCTGTCCTTGCGGATATTACGGTCATTCTACAAAAAAATGTACCTGCCCGGGTGGTGCGGCAGCAAGATATCTTGCAAAAGTTTCCGGACCTCTTCTCGACAGATTGGATATACATATTGAAGTTCCGCAAGTAAGTTTTAATGAACTTTCTGACAGTGAAAGAGGTGAAGCATCATCTATTATTAAAGCAAGAGTGAATACTGCAAGACGCATACAGACCGAGCGATTCAAAGGTACTGATGTTAAAGATAATGCTCATATGACAGCAGAAATGACAAGAAAATTCTGTATTCTTACGGATAATGCTTCTAAAATGTTGCAATCATCTTTTGATAAACTTGGACTTTCCGCAAGAGCATATGATAAAATACTCCGTGTAGCACGAACTATCGCAGACCTTGACGGATGTGAAAATATAGATGTAAAACATATTGCCGAAGCAATACAGTACAGAAGTCTTGACAGAAAATTCTGGAATAACTGAAAATTATAGCGATTAAAAAAGCAAAAAACAACAGGCGGAAGTTATCTTCCGCCTGTTGTTTCTCAAGGATTGTTTTATATGAATGAAGATGATATCTAAGTAACTATATATTGTGTAATACTACTAAGATACACACATTATAAAGCAAGTTTGAGTCTTTGTCAATAGTAAATTGAAAAAAAGTCTAAAATATTTTATATGTGCATATACTTTTTTAAGAGGTGTATATGCTATGGTTAATTCAAAACAGGGAAAAGAAAAAAAAGATTGGTTTTCAAAAATCATGATTGTACAAACTGTTGTATGTGCTTTATTGTTAGGATTTTTGTTTATTTCTGCATATTCCGACGGCGATTTTGCTTCATTAATGCGTGAAGAATATGCAAAACTTATGGTTGGTGATATTACCGTTACCGATATTGTTGATGCAATAAAAAAATTAAAAAATGATTCACAGGTTTCGGCTGATAACAATATTAACGCTGAAGAAGTATCATCACAAGAATATATTAATGTGATGTCCGAATCGGTAGAATATGAAAGTGTGCAAATCGGAGGCGGTGATGATTTGCAATTTACCTCACTTGATACACTTGAGGGAATATGCTTTGATGAATACACTTTGGATTTTTCTATGATAGTTCCCCTTGATAACTATAAAATCACATCAGGATTCGGTTACAGGATAAGTCCTGTTTCGGGTACACCGGGTATTCATACGGGCATAGACCTTGCAACAGAATACGGTGAACCAATATATGCTGCTGCTGACGGTGTTGTTCTTGACTCCGCATATGACAACAGCTATGGCTATTATATAAAATTACAGCATACAGACGGTTATGTCACCATTTATGCTCATTGTTCATCTTTGGTTGCTGATGCAGGGGATGTTGTAACGCAAGGTGATGTAATTGCTAAGGTTGGCTCAACAGGTGCGTCAACAGGCAATCATCTGCATTTTGAAATTCGTAAAGATAATATACGGATAAATCCCGAATATGCGTTGACTGATTTATGAAATTCAGAATCGGGAATTTAGTGATAAGGACAGGTTTTCCGTTTTTTGCATCGGCGACATTGTTTTTATCTTCGGGGATGGCATATAATTATCTGTGCTGTCTGTTATTTTCATCGCTACATGAAATCGGACATATTATTCCAATGCTGGCATTCAGATGTGATATCAAAGAAATATCCTTCGGAGGTATGGGTATAAAAATAGAAAAATCAAGTGCCATTCTTTCATATCATCAGGAGTGTGTGGTTGCATTATGCGGACCGTTTATCAATTTGATTTTAGCCGTTCTTTTGTTTTTCTTTAAAAATAAAAGTGAATTTTTGCACACTGCATTTAATATAAACATTGGCTTGTTTGTTATAAATCTGCTTCCGATTGTTATGCTCGACGGAGGCAGGTTTTTAAAATATTTTCTTTTAAATTTTCTTTCTGAAGAATATGTACATAAAATATTGAATATTGTTGAAATGTCAGTTTCCGTAATACTTATTGCCGTTCTTATTGTCACTTTGATTTTTAACATAGTTTCTGAATATTTTGTGTTTTTTATTATGTGTATTGTGGGAATGACAGTTTTTAGCATTATAAGTCAAAAATAACTACTCTTAACGGATTTTTCAGTAGCTTTTTATATGAAATAACAATTTTTTATTAAATTAAAAAAACTCTTGAAATTTAAATATCATTGTGCTATTATGTATAGGCGTTCTTTTGCGTTTACGGTTTTTTATGCTGTAAATGGCGATTAATGCACAAAGCGTACATTAAAGCGGTCGGTCCTCTGTCATTGTTGTTAAGAACGGCTGAAAATTATTAAGGAGGAAAAATCATGGACGCATTAAAACTTATTGCACAGGACAGCTTAAAGGCTGAAGCTCCTCAGTTCAAGGTTGGTGACACCGTAAAGGTTCACGTTAAGATTCGTGAGGGCGAAAAGGAAAGAATTCAGGTTTTTGAAGGTACAGTTATTGCTCGTAAGGGTAGCGGTGTTGCTGAAACATTCACAGTAAGACGTGTTTCTTACGGTGTTGGTGTTGAAAGAGTATTCCCTGTTCATTCCCCCAATGTTGCTAAGGTTGAAATTATCAGAAGCGGTAAGGTTCGCAGAGCTAAGCTCTATTATCTTCGCGGCAGAGTTGGTAAAGCAGCCAAGGTTAAAGCACAGATTAAGTAATTGTTCAAACAACGAAAGGGGCATTTATGTCCCTTTTTTTGCATTGATGAGATTTTTTTAAGGTCGGTGTTTTTATGGACGGTAGTGCAAAAGGGTATATTTATTATGATTATCATAAAAAAACCGAAAAGGAAGAACTTATAGAAATTGCATGGAAATCGGTTTTTAATTGGCTAACTGTAATAGTTGTCATGTTGGCTGTGTTGACGTTTGTGTGGAGTATGTTTTTCCGAGTTGTTGAAGTTGACGGTAATTCAATGCTTCCCACTCTTCAGGACGGGGATAAGCTTGTCGTTTATGCATTTAATTATACGCCCGAGCACGGTGATATAATTGTTGCAAATATGGATGATGATACCGTTCTTGTCAAGCGTGTAATTGCAACGGAGAATCAAAACGTCAATGTAGATTATAATAATTCCTCTGTATATGTTGATTCATTACTGATTGAGGAGAGTTATATTTTGGATGTTGATTTTAATCCCCATGAGGATGAAATTGAATATCCGCACAGCGTTCCTGCGGAACATCTGTTTTTAATGGGCGATAACAGAAACAGCTCAAAGGACAGCAGAAGTTCTGCAATCGGTGATATTGATGCAGACAGCGTTCTCGGAAAAGTCGTATTCCGTATTTCTTCCGATTATAAAGTTTATTAAAGGGGCGAGGAATAAATGAAAAAACTTACAAACGGTTTGTTTGAAATTATGTCAACAGTTGTAAGTGCTATTGTTGCTATTACTTTTATTTTTACATTTTTATTCAGGCTTACAACTGTAAGCGGCAAGTCCATGAATCCTACTCTTCAAGATGGTGACAGACTTATTACAACAGCTTATACTGATACATACGATTACAAGGACATCGTAATTGTTGTTGAGCCAAACGAAGAATTGTATGAACCTCTTGTTAAGCGTGTTATTGCAACAGAAGGACAATGGGTTAATATCGATTATGATGAAGGACTTGTCTATGTTGGTGATACGTTAGAAACAATGGTTGCTCTTGATGAGGATTATACAGCTTCTCTCACAAATGACAGACCTTGGTCGGATTATAACGAATATCCCATACAGGTTCCCGAAAACAGTTATTTCTGCATGGGGGATAACCGTAATCACTCAACAGACAGCCGTTCCTATATGGTAGGATTTGTGGATGAGGGATATATTCTCGGTAAGGTTGTATTCAGACTTGCCCCCTTTGGTATGGTTGAGTAATTATGCGTAAATTTTACAATTTTACAGTCAAGTTTCTATTTGAAATTTCCTCTGTTGTCGTTTCGGTGCTGATTTGTATAACACTTGTTTTTGTATTTTTTTTCAGAATTATAGGTATCAGCGGCGATTCAATGTTGCCAACGCTAAATCACGGTGATAAGTATATCGTTACTGTAAATCAGACAGATTATAATTATAAGGATATTGTAATTATCGTTCAGCCGGGAGTTTTAAATGAACCACTTGTTAAGAGGGTAATTGCAACAGGCGGTCAGTGGGTAAATGTTGACTATGAGCAGGGTATTGTTTATGTCGGCGATTCATCGGATTCAATGATTCCTCTTAATGAAGATTATATTCTTGAGCCTGCTACAGAGCATAATTTTGACGATATCTATGAGTATCCTGTTTATGTTCCCGAGGGAATGCTTTTTGTAATGGGTGATAACCGCAATAATTCAACAGACAGTCGTTCTTATCTGGTCGGTTTTATAGATGAAGATTATGTTCTCGGCAAAACATCATGCAGAATATGGTCAGAGAACGTCGGCTTTGAATTTTTATCAGTTAATAAATAATTTTTAGGGCTGGATAGGTTTTTCAGCCCATTTTTAGGTGATATTTATGTCAGATTCAGTTAAACAACAGGTTCAGTGGTTTCCCGGACATATGGCGAAAACACGCCGTCTTATAAAAGAACAGCTAAAACAGGTTGATGCCGTAACGATGCTTCTTGATGCAAGAATCCCCGAAAGCAGCAAAAATCCGGAGATAGATTCTCTTACCGAAGGTAAGCCTAAAATTATTCTTTTTAACAAGGCAGATCTTGCAGATCCGAGAGCTACAAAACAATGGATTGAACATTATGAGAGTATGGGTGCTGCGGCACTTGAAATTGATTGCAGAAGCGGCAAAGGTCTTAATAAATTCCGTCCTCTTGTCAGAGAAGTATTGTCGGATGTTATCAGCAGGAATGAAGAAAAAGGTATGCCGGGCAAACCTCTGCGAATAATGGTAGTCGGTATTCCCAATACAGGTAAGTCCTCATTTATCAATAAGATGGGTGCGGGTGGTAAAGCAAAAGTTGAGGATAGAGCAGGTGTAACACGAAACAATCAATGGTTTGTTATCGGCGGTGGTATTGAAATGCTTGACACTCCCGGTGTTTTATGGCCAAAGTTTGAAGACCCCGAGGTTGGTGACAAGCTTGCGTTTACAGGCGGAGTCAAAGATCAGATTCTTGATATTGAAACTCTTGCTGTCAGATTTCTTACCGTAATGCGTGATAACTATCCCGAAAAGTTAACGGAACGCTATAAAATCAGCGGTTTTGATGATATGGAACCCTATGAGATTCTTGAACTGATAGGCAAAAAACGCGGTATGATGATTCGCGGTGGTGAAATTGACACAATGCGAGCTTCAGTTGCCGTGCTTGATGAGTACCGTGGCGGTAAGCTCGGAAGACTGACATTGGAGTGGGTAAAATGACATACGAATTTGAACATCAGGCACATTCGGACGGTTATAAAATCGTTTGCGGTGTAGATGAAGCAGGCAGAGGGCCGCTTGCAGGTCCTGTTTATGCGGCGGCAGTAATTCTTCCCGACGGACTTGAAAATCTCGGTATTAACGATTCAAAAAAAATCAGCGAGAAAAAGCGTGAGCAGATATTCGACATAATTACCGCAAACGCAGTTGCATACGGTATTGGTTTTGCAACTGAAACGGAGATTGATGAAATTAATATTCTTAATGCAACGTTTCTTGCGATGAAAAGAGCTGTTGAGAATATGGGGGTTGTGCCGGACATTGTTCTTGTTGACGGCAACAGAAAGCCCGGTACAGGTTATGAAGAATTAACCATTGTCAAAGGTGATGCAAAATCAATCTCTATTGCGGCGGCATCTGTTCTTGCAAAAGTCAGTCGAGACAGATATATGCGTCAATTAGCTGAAAAATATCCCGAATATGAGTTTGAAAAGCATAAAGGCTACGGAACAAAGCTCCATTATGAAAAGATTGCTCAGTACGGCATTTTGCCTGATCACCGTAGGTCTTTTCTTAAAAAAATATTAAATCCATGATAGCAGAGCCAAGAAAAACAGGGTTGATAGGTGAAATGCGAGCCGCACAGTATTTAAGGCGAAAAGGTTACGATATTATTGCGGCAAATTTTAAAACCAAAACGGGCGAAATAGATATAATTGCCGAAAACAGTGATTTTCTTTGTATTATTGAGGTAAAAACTCGACGTAACGAGGGAATGTTTCCGCCGTCTGATGCAGTTGACAGGAAGAAAGAAGAAAATGTCAAATCAGCTGCGGCGGCATTTATCTCTATGACAAAAATCAATAAGCCTGTTCGTTTTGACATTATCGAAATCATATTAAGTGATGATAAATATGCAATCAGGCATATTGAAAACGCTTTTTGATTTTTTTCCGTTTCAGCTATTTACAAACAAAAAAACTTCTGTTATACTAATGTTTGATTTATTTTTAGATATTATATGAAAGGATGTATTAATATGGTTTATACATCAACTCGTGACAAATCACTTAATGTTTCTTCTGCAGAAGCTATAACAAGAGGTATTTCTGCTGAGGGCGGTTTATTTGTGCCCTGTGAAATTCCTCAGGTATCTCTTGATTTTATAGCTTCCATGAAGGATATTTCCTATATTGAAAGAGCAAAAAAAGTTTTGGCTCTCTATCTTACAGATTTTTCCGAAGATGAAATTTCATCCTTTGTTGAGGGTGCTTACAAAGATGGTAAGTTTTCTTCCGACGAGGTAGCTCCCGTTGTAAATCTTCACGATAATGTTAACATTCTTGAATTGTGGCACGGTCCTACCTGTGCATTCAAGGATATGGCTCTCCAGCTTCTGCCACATCTTCTTATCGGTTCATCAAAGAAAACACTCAAAGATAAAGAGATTGTTATTCTTGTTGCCACATCCGGTGACACAGGTAAAGCGGCACTCGAAGGCTTTAAAGATGTTGATTCTACAAAAATTCTCGTTTTCTATCCCGAAGACGGTGTCAGCCCCATGCAGAAGCGTCAGATGTGCACTCAGGAGGGCAATAACGTAGGCGTTTGTGCTATTTACGGCAACTTTGACGATGCTCAGACGGGTGTTAAGTCAATCTTTACAGATGAAGAAATTAAAAAGGTTTTTGCTGAAAATAATCTTGTATTTTCTTCTGCAAACTCAATAAACTGGGGCAGACTTGTACCGCAGATTGTTTATTATTTCTCTGCATATTGCGATATGTTAAAGCAGGGAAAAATCAATCTCGGTGATAAAATCAATGTTGTTGTTCCTACGGGCAATTTCGGTAATATTCTTGCTGCAAATTATGCTATGGAAATGGGACTTCCTCTCAACAAGCTTATTTGTGCATCAAATGCAAACAATGTTCTTACTGACTTTATAAAAACAGGTAAGTACGATAAGAACAGAGATTTCTATGCAACAATTTCTCCTTCAATGGATATACTTATTTCATCCAACCTTGAAAGACTTATGTTTATGCTTCACGGTGATGATGATAATGCTGTCAATGCTTTGTATTCTTCACTTAAAGAGAACGGTACTTTCGAAATTTCATCAGATATACTTGCAAAAATCAATGAGGTATATTCGGCAGGATGTTGTTCCGATAAAGAAACAAAAGAGACTATCCGTGATGTTTACGAAAAATACGGCTATCTCAGCGATACACATACAGCAGTTGCAATCAAGGTTTGCGAAGACTACCGCAACGAAACAGGGGATATGACACCTGTTGTTATAGCATCAACTGCAAGTCCATATAAATTCGGTGCAAGTGTTCTTTCTGCTCTTACAGGTAAAGCAGACGGCGATGAATTTGCAATGGTTGAAGAGCTTGAAGAGCTTACTCATGTTACAGCACCGGCTCAGCTCAGCGGTCTTAAAGATAAGCAGGTAAGATTCACCAACGTTTGCGAAAAGGACCCCGACAGTATGAGAAAAGTTGTTTTCAGTATGCTCGGTATCGGATGCTAAAAAAACGTAGAGGGCGGTCTTTTGCCGCCCTCTTTGTTGATATAGTAATTAGCAGTTAACTGCGTTTTCGTTAAGCTCGAATGTTGAGCACACAGTTTCGCCGCAGGCACAGGCATTGTAAGTGCCTACCTGAATACAGTTTGCAGTACAGGTATCCTTACCTTCGTGATGAATACAGTTTTTTGCTTCGCATCTGATCTGATTACCGTTTTTATTCATAATTTATCACCCTTGTCAGACCCGCAGGTCGTAATTAAAAGAGATTTCTCTCGTTAATATTGTTGCTGATTAAAAGCATAATATTTCTGTAAAAATTTTCCTTGAAAGGTGGAATTTTTGTGCCGCTATTTGCTATAGGTGATACTCATTTATCCTTGGGTACAGATAAGCCTATGGATATTTTCAGAGGTTGGGATAATTATACCGAGCGTTTGGCAAAACAATGGAATGCTGTTGTCGGCACAGACGATACGGTTGTAATAAACGGTGATATTTCTTGGGCGATGCATCTGAAGGATTGCTATGCTGATTTTGATTTTATAAATAAATTAAACGGTAAAAAAATTATTATCAAAGGTAATCACGATTATTGGTGGGAATCTGTTACTAAGATGAACAATTATTTAACAGCAAACAACTTTGATACAATCAGTTTTTTGTATAATAATTCATACGTTTACGGTGATTTTGCCATATGCGGTACAAGAGGCTGGTTTTACGACTCACCGGAAAGTGATAAAAAGGTAATACTCCGAGAACGGGAACGGCTCAGGCGTTCTGTTGAAATGGGAATGGCAGAGGGTAAAGAACCGATAGTCTTTTTACATTACCCGCCGTTTATGGACGAAAGGATATGTGAAGAGATTTATTCCGTACTAACCGAATATAGAATAAAGCGTTGTTTCTTCGGTCATATCCACGGCGATACAACAGGAAGATTTGACAATATCGAGCGTGACGGTATAAAATTTTCGTTAATTTCTGCTGATTGGCTTAAATTTTGTCCAAAGTTAATAGAAAAGTAAAAAAAATATTTTATAAATTTTATAAAAAAATAAAAAAAAGAGTGGAAATCCGGTAATTAATTTGCTATAATATACAAGTTAAAAACTCTCATATATCAATGAGAACGGAGGAAAACAAAAATGAGTTTAAAATCATGTGAAAAAACCGGTACAAATGAAGTTACTGTTGAGGTTTCAATCAGTGCAGAAGCTTTTGCGTCTGCCTGTACAAAAGCTTACAACAAGGTAAAGAAGCAGATTAATGTTCCCGGTTTCAGAAAAGGTAAAGCCCCCAAAGCTTTTATTGAAAAGTATTACGGTGAAAGCGTATTTTACGATGATGCACTTGATATCGTATTTCCCGAAGCTTATGAAGCTGCAGTTGCAGAAGCAGGTATTGATGTTGTATCCGATCCTTTCGGTTTTGATATCAAGTCAATCGGCAAAGAGGGCGTAGAACTTCTTTTCAAAGTTTATGTTAAACCCGAAGTTGAAATAGGCGAGTATAAAGGTCTTAAAGCTGAAAAAGAAGCTGTTTCAGTTACAGATGAAGAAGTTGAAGCTGAAATCGCATTAAAACTTGAAGATAACGCAAGAATTGTTGACGTTGATGACAGAGCAGTTGAAAATAAAGATATCGTAACGATTGATTATGAAGGTTTCTGTGACGGCGTTCCCTTTGACGGCGGTAAAGCAGAAGAATACGACCTTGAAATCGGTAGCGGTCAGTTTATTCCCGGTTTTGAAGATCAGATTATCGGTCATAATATCGGTGAAGAATTTGATATTGATGTTACATTCCCCGAACAGTATCATTCAGAGGAACTTGCAGGTAAGCCCGTTGTATTCAAAATCAAGATTCACGGCATAAAAGTTAAGGAGCTGCCTGAACTTGACGATGAGTTTGTTAAGGATGTAAGTGAATTTGATACTGTTGCCGATTATAAAGAAGACATCAAAAAGAAGCTCCTTGATTCAAAGCAGGCATCTGCTGACAGTGCATTTGAAAACAAAATCATTGACATGGTTATTGATTCAGTTACAGGCGAAATTCCTGATTGCATGATTGAAAAAGCTATTGATGACATGATAAGCGATATGGATTACAGACTTCAGATGCAGGGTCTTGATTTTAAGACATACCTCATGTACACAGGTATGGATGAAAAGTCTGTAAGAGAAACTTACAGAGAGCAGGCTGAAAGAGATGTTAAGTTAATGCTTGCTATCGAAAAGATTGTTGCTGCAGAAGGAATTGAAGCTACTGCTGAAGAAATTGAAGCTCATTACCAGAAATATGCTGATGCATATGGTATCGAACTTGATAAGATTAAGGGCATGATTCCCGAAAAAGCCGCAAGCGGTGATATTACAACTAAGAAAGCTATTGACCTTATTACATCAAGTGCAAAAGCTACAAAACCCAGAAAGACAGCTGCAAAAAAATCATCAAAAAGTGCTGCTAAGGCAGAAGCTCCCGCAGAAGAAAACGCTGCAGATGATGCATCGGCTGAATAATTTGAATATTATTTGATTTTTGGTTGTATAATCAAAGAGGAACTATTTTTGCAATGATTCAAAGTCTGACTCTGTGCTTGCGTGCAGAGTCGGCTTGAAAATTTGTTTTGGAGGTAAGTTTATTATGGCATTAGTACCTACCGTCATTGAACAGACTAACAGAGGAGAGCGAGCATACGATATTTACTCCCGTCTGCTTAATGACAGAATTATCGTTCTTTCAGACGAAGTTAACGATGCAACTGCAAGTCTTGTTGTTGCTCAGCTTCTTTTCCTTGAAGGACAGGATGCAGAAAAGGACATCAGTCTTTACATTAACAGTCCCGGAGGCTCTGTTTCAGCAGGTATGGCAATTTACGACACAATGCAGTATATCAAATGCGATGTTTCAACTATCTGTATGGGTATGGCTGCTTCAATGGGTGCATTTCTGCTTTCATCCGGTGCAAAAGGTAAGAGATATTCACTCCCTAACAGCATGATTATGATTCATCAGCCTCTTGGTGGTGCTCAGGGTCAGGCAACCGAAATTGAAATTGTTGCAAAGCAGATTCTTCGTACAAAAGAAAACCTCAACAGAATCCTTGCCGCAAATACCGGCAAATCCATTGAGGAAATTTACAGAGACACTGAGCGTGACAATTATATGACTGCTCAGGAAGCTCTTGAGTACGGACTTATTGACAAGGTTATTGTAAACAGATAAATATGTTCAGTCGGGTAGATTCTCGTTTACCCGACTTGTATTTATTATTTAGTAAGGAGTTAGATTTTCATTGTCCAAGAATGATGATATTAGAGAAAAGGAATTTCGCTGTTCTTTTTGCAACAAATCGCAGGATATGGTACGCAAACTGATAGCAGGTCCGAATAATGTATACATTTGTGACGAGTGCACAATGCTTTGCATTTCAATTATTGACGAAGAAGCTCCTTTTGAAAATGCCCCTAAAAAGAAAGGCGGCACGGTTTCAAGAAGGTCACTTCCCAAACCTAACGAAATTAAAGCTAAACTTGATGAATATGTTATTGGGCAGGATGGTGCGAAGATTGCACTTTCTGTTGCTGTATACAATCATTATAAGAGAATATATTTTTCACATAACAGTGATGTTGACATACAAAAAAGTAATGTGCTGATGTTAGGTCCCACAGGTGTTGGTAAAACAATGCTTGCACAGACTTTAGCACGTATTCTTGATGTTCCTTTTGCTATTGCCGATGCCACAACTTTGACAGAAGCAGGTTATGTAGGTGAAGATGTTGAGAACATCCTTCTTCGTCTTATACAGGCGGCTGATTTTGATATTGAACGTGCACAGGTGGGAATTATCTATGTGGATGAAATTGATAAAATATCACGCCGTTCGGAAAATCCATCTATTACAAGAGATGTAAGCGGTGAGGGTGTTCAGCAGGCACTTCTTAAAATTCTTGA
>CAZBVV010000015.1:0-32606 GCA_964495345.1 uncultured Eubacteriales bacterium | reverse complement strand
TTAATCTACAGGCTGTTATTGATACAGTCTGTTTTTTCTGTTCAATTTTAAGAAAAATTTTCACTTAAATCCTACAACTTACAGCAGATTTTTTATTGCAAATTATTCTTCATTATGTTATAGTAAAAGGAGCTTTTTTTAAGGAGGCAGTTATATATGTGTAACTGTAATTGTGATGGGCCCAGAAGTGACCTTTCTAAACTCAATGACGTGATTGAACAGTACGGCGATAATTCAACCAATCTTATAACAATTCTGCAAAAAGCACAGAATATTTACGGCTATCTTCCCAAGGATGTAATTTATTATGTTGCAGATAAATTGGGTATTACTCCCGCTGAAATTATGGGCGTTGCAACCTTTTATTCTCAGTTCAGACTCACTCCCATAGGCAAGTATCTTATTATGTCCTGTCAGGGTACTGCTTGCCATGTTAACGGCAGTGAGCGTGTTCTTACTGCTATGAAAGATTATCTTTCTATCGAAAGCGGCGAAACAACATCTGACGGTCTTTTCACTCTTGAAGAGGTTGCCTGTCTTGGTTGTTGCTCACTTGCTCCCGTTATAATGATAAACGGTGAAGCTTACGGCAATCTCACTCCCGATTCAGCAGTTGATGTGCTTAAAAATATCCGTCAGAAGGAGGGCAAATAAATGCGTATAGTTATCGGTGAAGGCTCTTGCGGTATTGCCGCAGGTGCAGGCAAGGTACATAAAGCAATAGAAGCTCTTATGACGGCTGAAGATGCATTCACACTCGGCAGTACAGGTTGCGTCGGTATGTGCTTCCTTGAGCCTATCGTTGACCTTTATGAGGGCAAAACTCTTGTTAAAAGACTTGTAAAGGTTACGGAAAATGATGCTGAAAAAATTGTTTCCGCCGCAAGAAATAACGACCTTTCTCTTGTTGAAGAACTTATAATTTCAGCAGAAGACGAGGAATTTTTAACAAAGCAGACAAGAATTGCACTCCGTCACTGTGGTGTTATTGACCCTGTTTCACTTGACGATTACCGTGAAGCCGACGGTTACGAAGCACTTGAAAAGGTGCTGAAAACAATGACTCCCGAACAGGTTATTGAAGAAATCAAAATTTCAGGTCTTGCAGGACGAGGCGGTGCTGGCTTTCCCACATGGTTTAAGTGGAATGCCGCACGTCAGAGCGAAAGTGAAATAAAATATCTTATCTGTAATGCTGACGAGGGTGACCCCGGTGCATTCATGGATAGAGCTGTTATCGAATCCGACCCACATTCACTTATTGAGGGTATGCTCATAGGTGCTTATGCCATAGGTGCGAGCGAAATGATTGTTTATGTCCGTGCTGAATATCCTCTTGCAATTACACATCTTGAAATTGCTATTGAACAGGCAAAAAAAGCTAATCTTTTAGGCAAAAATATTCTCGGCACATCTTTCTCCTGCGATATGAAAATCAAAGCGGGTGCAGGTGCGTTTGTTTGCGGTGAAGAAACAGCTCTTATCGAATCTCTTGAGGGCAAAAGAGGTATGCCCCGTCTTAAACCTCCTTTCCCTGCACAGAAAGGCTATATGGATGAGCCTTCAAACATCAATAATGTAGAAACATTTGCTAATGTTGCGTGGATTCTCAATAACGGCGGTGAGGCTTTTGCCGCTATGGGTACAGAAAACAGTAAAGGTACAAAGGTTTTTGCTCTTACAGGTAAAATCCGCAAGGGCGGTCTTGTTGAAATTCCCATGGGTAAAACGCTCCGTGACGTAATTTACGGTATCGGCGGCGGAATCCGTGACGGTAAGGAGTTTAAGGCTGTACAGATGGGCGGCCCTTCCGGCGGATGTATCCCCAAAGAGCTTCTTGATACAGTTATTGATTACAAGGCTCTCGGAGCAACAGGTGCTATCATGGGTTCGGGCGGTATGGTTGTTATGGACGAAAGCACCTGTATGGTAGGTATGGCTAAATTCTTCCTCGACTTCACAGCCCTTGAATCCTGCGGTAAATGTGTTCATTGTAGAATCGGTACACAGCGTATGCAGGAGATTCTTACCCGAATCGTAAAAGGTGAGGGTAAAACCGGTGATATTGAGCTTCTTGAAGAACTTTGCGTTGCTATTAAGGACGGTGCACTTTGCGGCTTGGGGCAGACTGCTCCCAATCCTGTTTTAACAACAATCAGATATTTCCGTAATGAGTACGAAGCTCATATAAATGATAAAAAATGCCCTGCAAAGGAATGTGCAGACCTGCTGACCTATTCTATTGATGCAGATAAGTGTAAAGGTTGTACTCTTTGTGCTAAAAAGTGCCCGGCAAAGGCTATCAGCGGTCAGGTTAAGTCTGCTCATGTTATCAATCCCGAAATTTGTATCCGTTGCGGTCAGTGTGTAAATTCCTGTCGCTTCGGTGCTATAAATGTTGAATAAGGAGGCGGCAAAAAAATGGAACAGATTAAAATTACCCTTAACGGCAAAGAAATTGTCGGTAACAAAGGCGAAACAATCCTTACTATTGCCGCAGAAAACGGCATTGAAATCCCCAATCTTTGCTATAACGAAAATTTAAAGATATACGGTGCTTGCGGACTTTGTCTTGTTGAGGGAGAGGGTATGCCCAAGCTTATGCGTGCCTGTGCAACAGTTGCCGCAGACGGTGCGGTTTACAGTACACAGACTGACAGAGTAGTAAAGGCAAGAAAAATTGCTCTTGAACTGCTTATGAGTGACCACGACGGTGATTGCGTTGCACCTTGTCATCTTAATTGCCCCGCAAGAACTGATATTCAGGGTTATGTAAAGCAGATTGCTCTCGGTAACGACAGGGAAGCAGTCCGTATTATCAAAGAAAAAATACCTATTCCTGCATCAATCGGCAGAGTTTGTCCTCATCCCTGTGAATCAAACTGCCGCAGAAGACTTGTTGAAGAACCTCTTTCAATTGCATATCTTAAAGCATTTGCTGCTGACAGAGATTTGGAATCGGATAATCCTTTTACTCCCGAAGTTGAGGAAAACAGCGGAAAGAGCGTTGCTGTTATCGGTGGCGGTCCCGCAGGTTTGAGTGCGGCATATTATCTTTGCCTTGCAGGTCATAATGTTACAATTTATGATGCTATGCCCGAAATGGGCGGTATGCTCCGTTACGGAATCCCCGAATACAGATTACCTAAAGCTGTTCTTCGTAAAGAGGTTGAAAATATTGCGGTGTTGGGCGTAACAATGAAAAATAACATAAAAATCGGCAAGGATATTTCCTTTGAAGATATAAAAAACAGCTCAGATGCAGTTCTTGTTACGGTTGGTGCATGGAAAGGCAGCAGCGTAGGATGTAAGGGCGAAGACCTTGACGGAGTGTTAAGCGGTATTGATTTTCTTCGTGAGGTCAATATGGGCAATATCCCCGATATAGGCAAAAATGTTGCTGTTGTCGGTGGCGGTAACACCGCTATGGATGCTTGCAGAACTGCTGTAAGATGCGGTGCGGAGAATGTGTATGTTATCTATCGCCGTACAAGAGCAGAAGCTCCCGCAGAAGATATTGAAATTGAAGAAGCAATCGAAGAGGGCGTACAGTTCCTTTTCCTTACGAATCCCGATGAGATTATCGGTGAAAACGGTAAAGTAAAAGAAATCAGACTTCAGATTATGGAGCTTGGCGAACCTGACGCATCAGGCAGAAGAAAACCCGTACCTGTTGAGGGTGAGTTCAAAACTCTCAAAGTGGATACTGTTATTTCAGCAATCGGTCAGAAATGCTCACCTGCAGGTCTTGAAGCAATCGAACTTACAAACAGAGGTACGATTGTTGCCGATGAAACAACAGGTATGACAAATCTTGACGGTGTATTTGCCGCAGGAGATGCAACAAACAGGGGAGCATCAATAGCTATTGATGCTATTGCAGAGGCAAACAAAGCCGCAAGAGCAATTAATGCATATCTTTTAGGTATGTCTATGGATTTCCACAAGCCTTATTATTCAAAAAAGAATGTTACAGCAGAAATGCTCTCAGACCGTGAGAAAAAGCCGAGAGCTGTTATGTCCGTAAAAGCACCCGAAGAGAGAAATAAGTGCTTTGATGCTGTTATAAACGGCTTTACTGAGGAACAGGCAAGGTCAGAAGCACAGCGTTGTCTTGAGTGCGGATGCCACGATTTCAAAGAGTGTAAGCTTATCCGTTACGCAAATGAAGCACCCATATCTCCCGAAAGACTTACCGGTAAATTGCACACTTGTTTTAAGGAGCAAAGACTCGTAACAATCGAAAGAGATCAGGGTAAGTGTATACTTTGCAATCTTTGCGTGCGTACCTGCCGTGAAGAAGCAAAACAGGGTATTTTAGGTCTTGTGGGCAGAGGCTTTAAAACTGTTATCAAGCCCGAATTTGATAATCCCGATACTGTTGCAGTATGTAAAGATTGTCATAAGTGTGCTGACCTTTGTCCCACGGGTGCTTTGAAGATTTTAGGCTAATTATTAAATCCCTCGGAATTTCCGGGGGATTTATAAATTTATTAATCGTTATTTGTTTCTTCTTTTAAATTATCAAGAGCAACACGCACCGCTTCAACTACAAAAGCTGAAAATGTGCAGTTTGTACCTTTTATTGCAGTTTCTACTTCGTCTATAATATCATTTGGAAATCGTACACTCTTACTTGTTGTAGGCGGTAATGACGGTATTTTAAATTTCCTCATAAAATCACCTCGTAATACAATTATACATACAAATTATATTAAAAAATGTACTACAAATGTCTTGCAATTTATTTTTTTGTGTGTTATTATAAATATGGTTGATTTTTCTTAAAAAGTAATATATAATAAATATGCATAGAAAAATCAATATATAAAATACGGAGGTATATTTATGTGTAAAATTAAAAAGATGTTGGCAGTTGTCATTGCCCTGCTTATGACATTCTCAATGTTTGCAGGAATTGGTTTAACTGCAAATGCAGAGGACGAGTCAATTTTTAAGTATGAAATTAATAATGGTGAAATAACTATTACTGATTGTGTTCAAATAACAGAGGGGAATATTGTAATTCCTGACACAATTGAAGGTTATCCGGTAACAGCAATCGGACATGATGCTTTTGCAGATTGTAAATACATTACAAAGGTAACTATTCCCGAAAGTATTAAAACAATAGACTCTTATGCGTTTTATAATGCAAAAGAGTTGAAAAGCATAAACATTCCTGCAAGTATAACTTCAATTGCAACTGATGCATTTGACAAATGTACATCTCTTGAATCTGTTGCAGTAGATGTTAACAACCAATACTACGAAAGCGATAATGACGGTGTTGTGTTTAACAAGGACAAAACAGTTCTTGTTCTTTATCCGGCAGGTAAAAAAGACAAAAGCTATGAAGTGCCGGATTCTGTAACCTCAATCGGTGCACATGCTTTTTATTATGCAAGAAATCTTGAAAACATAAGTTTTACTGATAATTTAATATCTATCGGCAATATGGCATTTTTTAGTTCAAGCGTTCAGGGTATCATTATCCCTGACAATGTAACTGATATTGCAACAGATGCATTTTCTTGTGCGAGTATAGAAGCAATAATACTTCCTGACGGTATAACAAAAACTCTTAATTTTAACGGCTCCGGTTTAAAACAGCTTTTTATTCCTGCATCTGTTAAAAAAATAAGTAAGGGTTCTTTTGCAAATTTACAAAATTTCACAGACATTTATTATGATGGTTCTCAGGAAGACTGGAATAAAATCGAATTAGAAGAATTTGGTATGTATGATACATTTGAAAATGTAACCATTCACTATTCTTCCTGTAATGAAATAATTATTCAGTCTAAAACAAACGGTAACAGTATTAATGCTGTTAAAAAAGATTCGGCTTTTGCTACTGCAGTAAAAGGATATAAATATACTGTTGTTGATGCTTACGGAAAAGAGCTTGCGGCAGATTCATTGGTTGGCACAGGCTGTATTGTTAAACTTTATGATGCTGATAAAGAGCTTTCTCAGATGAAGCAGATAGTAGTTCAGTATGATGTAAACGGTGACGGACAGATTACTGCCGCTGATGCCAGACTTGCACTCAGAGCCTCAGCCGATCTTGAAAAAATTTCAGGTGTATATGCAATTGCGGCAAATGTGAACGGCGATGATGATATTACTGCATTGGATGCAAGAAAGATTCTCAGAAGATCCGCAGGACTTGAATAACACAATAAAATCGACTCCGAAGAAAATTCTTCGGAGTCAATTTTTACATAAAAGCAATTTATAAAGTAGTTTTTAATTTGCAATCTTATAACTGTCAATATCTATCATAATATCTGATTCTTTCACATTTTGTGTAAATTCAAGCAGTTCCCAACGCATTTCAAGTTCTTCGGTCAATGCGTTGTACTGTTCGCATTTTGTTGCAATACCTAATTCATCATCAATCCAGACATATGCAATTTTTGTCACAGTTCCGTTTTCTGTCTGAGTCTGTTTATATCTTGTGGCAGAACGGTTTGCCACAAAATCCTGTCCCACCGTTGTAACATTTTTATATGAGGGGAAGTATGGGTCACAGGTGGAAATAAGGGCAAATCCGGAGTATAAATCATCCATCGTTGCGTTTGTTACAATGGAAACGGTTCCCGTTTTTGTATCCTTATTTAAAAGATATTCAAGTATATATCCCTCTTGCTGTGTGTAATATGAAATTATATTTGATGCGGAATCGTGTGATTGATAATAATTTCCGCATTTACCTTCTGTAATGATTGATTCACCTATTGTTTTATCATAATAATTGTATTTAAGTGCATATGAATTATACCATGATGTGTCAGAATTTACCAAATTATCGTAGTGTACGGTTGAGCTTTCGACCTCGGGAGTGTACTCACCAAAATCTACACTTCCGCCTTGTTCATTTTTCGAACATGAACAAAATGTAAACACAAATATTAATATCATAACAATTATACTTGATTTTTTCATTATTTCTTCACCCTTTGTTCATTATCCTACAAACAAATACCGTTTGTCAAGTATGATAGGGTACTATTTTGATAATATTACAAATCCGTATTGAAAAATTGTTGTTAATTTGTTACAATAATATAAAATAATGACAAAAAAGGAGAATTTTCATGTTGTATTTCATTTTACTCGGTTTAGGTGTGATTTCCTGTATTGTTTTTAATTATCTGCGTGTAAAAGAGGGTGCAGTTAAAGCTTTGCTTATGAAAGGCTTTACAAGTGTATTGTTTGTCGGTTGCGGTGCAGCTGCGGCAGCAGGTAATATTGAAAGCTCAAATATAATGTTTGCTCTGTTTGTCATTGTAGGACTTGTATTCGGTCTTATGGGCGACATTTGGCTTGACCTTAAATGGATGTGTCCTGACGATAACGATACATACACATTTGCAGGTTTTGGTGCTTTTATGATAGGTCACCTTGTGTATATCTGCGGATTGTTCATTTATTTTGTTGATTTTTCAAAGCCTTTGCATATTGTTATCCCTGTTGTACTTGCAGTATTGATGATAACCGTTGTTATAATGCTTGAAAAACCGCTTAAACTCAATTACGGTAAATTTAAGCCCATATCTGCTATCTACGGCTTTATTCTTATATTTATGACATTACTTTCAGGCTCACTTGCATTTATGAATGGCTTTGGCAATATGACACTCAACTTTATGTTTGCAGGCGGCGTTTTCTTCCTTATATCCGACCTTATACTTTCAGGTACATACTTTGGTGAGGGCAAGAACAGACCGGTTGATATTGTAACAAACCATGCTGCATATTATATTGCTCAATACCTTATTGCATCTTCACTTTTATTTATTTAAAAATTTTAATATTTTTTTTGCAACACTTTACTGTTTTTTCCACTCTTATTGATGAAGGGGGCGGGACATTATGAAGAATGAACTCGAAAAACTCATCATAGAAGCTCAGTCGGGAAACAGTAAAGCATTTGCTGATGTTTACAGCTTCTATGCAACAGATCTTTACAAATTCGCACTATGGTATACCGGTAACGGTGCGGATGCGAGTGACTGTGTGCAAGAGGCTGTTTTGTTATCCTTTAAAAACATAGCAAAACTTCGCAATCCCTCATCATTTAAGTCGTGGATGTTCAAGATTCTTGCGAATGTGTGCAAAAGCAGTCTGATTAATTCCGCAGACAGACTCAATTATGTACCTGTTCACGAAATCAATGAAACACAACATACTGCTGCGGCTGTTGATGTGGAGCTTTCCGTTGAGCTGAAAGATGCTTTGTCAAGGCTTGATTCCGACGAAAGACAGATTGTTCTTCTTAGTGTTATAGGACGCTGTAAAAGCGGAGAAATAGCAAAGATGCTCGATATGACTGCAGGCTCTGTGCGTTCAAAGCTTTCACGCTCCCTGAAAAAACTGCGGGAAATGTTAGAGTAGATGGGGAGGATGCAAAAATGAAAAATAAAGATTTTATGAAGAAGCTGAGTTCCGAGCTCAACAGCGAAGAGATAACTCTTCCCGAAAATTTATCTAAAGAGAATATTGAAAGTCTGATTAACGAAAAGGGCGGAATAGTTAATCCCAAAAGACCTGTAACACATATCGGCAAAAGAATTTTAAAAACAGTTGCAGCTGCGGCGGCTGTTATAGTTCTGCTTGTTGGTGTTCTTGCTGTTGCGGATATTTCAATGATGAAAATCAGCGAAAAGAAAAAGGACGATGTTCTTAATACCGTAATCGAAGAAAAAATAGAGCAATCTGATTACAGCGATATTGAAACTATTGTACTCAATTACTACAAAACAATATTCAGCCGGTCCTACGGCAGTTATGAATCGTTTGCCGATAAAATGTCCGGTGCTGTTAATAATATGATGTCTAACGGTGTAGTTATGGAGGATGCAGATGCAGCCTTGGATTTTTCATCCAGTTCAACTTCAGCAAACAATTCGAGCAGCGGTACGGCACAGCCGGAAACCTCTTACAGCTCAACCAATGTGCAGGTAAGCGGTGTTGATGAAGCGGATATTATCAAAAACGACGGCAGATATATTTATTATCTTACAAATAATGTTATTATAATAACAGACTGTGAAAATAGTGAAAATCCTAAAGTTGTTACAACGATTGATTTTTCTTCAGATAATGAATACGGCAATTATGTTTCAGAAATGTATCTTTATAACAATAAGCTTATTGTTCTTGCAAATAAAGAAAAACAGCTTGCACAGCAGTATGCTGAAGCAACAAACGGTGTTTGTGATTGTATTACCTATGCGTTATATTGTGATACAGTTGTAACTATATATGATGTGACTGATAAATCAACCCCGAAAAAAGAATATACACAAATAATTGACGGTGATTATGTTACATCAAGAGTTACAGGTGGAAAATTACTCACAGTATCAAACTATAACATCCCTTACAATTATGTAGGTGGAGATGATTTTGATGAAGCATGTGATGCAGTAAAAGGATTGAGCGTACCTTGTTACAGTATAAACGGCGGCGAAATAACAAAAATTCCTGCCGGCAGAATCAAGTGCTTTGACGAAGAACAGCCTACTCAGTATACCGTTACAGCAGTGATTGACCTTGAAAATCCCGATGCAGAACCTAAACTTAATGCATATCTGGGCGGTGGGTACGAGGTGTACTGCACAGCGGATGAAATGTTTATTGCAGAAAGTTTATACTCCTATTGGACTATGGGAGAAGAATTTATTGTAACAGATGCAAATGGAGTTAAGTTCCAGACTGCAACCCATATTTACAGGTTTGATATAACGGATGAAGGCGTTATATATGATGACGATGTGGTTATAGGCGGTACTTGTATCAATCAGTTTTCGATGGATAAATACGGTGATTACTTCCGTATTGCTACCAACGGTGCGAAGTACGGCAAAGACACAGCAACATTCGTATATGTACTTGATAAGGATTTGAATGTTGTAGGTTATATTGAAAATATTGCACCAGGAGAGCAGATGAAGTCTGCAAGATTTATGGGCAATACTCTCTATCTTGTAACATTCTATCAGACAGACCCGTTGTTTATAATTGATTTAACCGACCCCGCAAATCCCGAAATCAAAGGCGAGCTTAAAATACCGGGATTTTCCTCATATCTTCACCCTATAGGAAATAATCTTGTAATCGGAGTTGGTGAGGGCGGCACTATGAACGGTACAGACGGCTCTGCAAAGGCTTCTCTGTTTGACGTGTCCAATCCTTGTGAGCCGAAAGAAATTGATAATTATACCGTTGCAGACGCTTATTTTGACTCAAATCATAAAGCCTTTATGACTGTTGATGCAGATACCTTTGCACTCTGTCTTACAGGATATAATTATAATTCAGGCAACTATAATGAAACCTATAAAATAGTGATGTTTGATGTTTCGGAAAACGGACTCATTGTTCACGGTGAATATGCAGGTTATTCATGGGTAAGCGGCAGTGCATATTATTCAGGTGCTTTGCGTGGTGCATTTATAGGTGATACTGTTTTTGCAGTAAACAGCTACGGAATAAAAGCTTACAGTATGACAACAAACGAATTGCTTGGGGAAGCAGAATTTTAATATAAAATATGGGAGTGATATATATAAAAAAGAGAAAAATTGTTTTAATTCTGATTTGTGCTGTGATTGTTATTTCAGTTGCAGTTGTTGTCGGGGTGAATACCGTTAAGCGTTCTCCTTTTGATGATATCACTCCCGAAAATGTCAAGTCTGTAGAATATTTTATATATTATTTTGATGACGGTGAAGATGTTTGGCTTGATATTCCGCAAGAAAGCTTAGACGAATTTTATACACTGATTCATGATATAGAAATAACAGGATTTGGTTCAAATTATCATCACAGTCTTAACGGCGGCACGAATATAATGTTTGAGGTTATTCTGAATGACGGCACAGTTCTGGAATTTGCATCCTGCAATCCGGGTATGATAATTGATGATAAATATTACAAATCAGAATCTGAAAAGACAAATGCTCTTTATGAATTTTGGGCAGACCTTGTACCTGTCGGCAGGGATGAATACGGGCTTGATGAAGATGATTTGAAGCATTATCCTGTATGGTGATTTTATGAAAAACAGTTTTTTATCAATTATGCTGTTTGCAGTATTTTTTGTCGGCACTTATGTTGCATTGTGTTATCTTATTCCGATTAAACTTTCTGCCGAGCCGTTAGAGTATTTTATTGCAAGTGCAAAGCACATGGTATGGCTTAAATGCATTATATCGTTGGTTGTAGGTCTTGCAATAAGCATTCTGCCGTCGATGATAAAGAATAATTTTAATTCATAATTCAAAATGCATAATGCATAATTAATTAAAATTAAAAATTGTGCATAAAGCTTGGATTTTTTGGTATTATAATTGGTTTAAAAGGCGAAGCCTTTTCCTCAATTATGAATTATGCATTATACATTATGCATTAATAAACTATTGTTTATGGTTCAAAAAACGGGAACAGATTGCTCTGCTCCCGTAATTTTTTTATTCTTTTATAAATCTTACATTCACAAGTTCAAAGCCGTGTAATGTGAGTTTGCTGTCTGTTTTTGTGCTGATTGTTTCTTCCATAATATTAATTATTTCTGCCATTTTGTAGCCGTCCATTGTGATTTCAGCAGTCTGTTCATCAGCAGTACAGTTATAGAATCTTGCAATAAGTCCGTTGCCGTCCTCGGGAGCTTTGATTGTTTCAAGTATAACAGCATCATTAGTGTTTGTGTATATGCATGATGAGGATTCTTTTGCAGTACCCTTTGTAACGATAAGAGGGTTGTTAACAAAATAAGCTCTCTTGTAGGTTTCAGTACCAAGCTTGCTGCTGTGAGGCATAAGAGCCCAATGAATCTCATGGTGTCCCTGGTCAACAACCTTGCCGGGTCCACCCTTGGGTGAACGGATAAGATTAAGGTCAATAATACCGTGTTTACAACGGTAGCCGTATTTACAGTCGTTAATAAAGGATATACCCATATCATCTTCGGACATATCAACGAATTTCTGACCCGATACCTCAAACTGTGCAAGCTCAACGGAGTCGTTTTCGGTAGTCTTTCTTGCAAGATGACCGAACTGAATATTGAAATTAGCTTCATCCGTATTTACGTTTACAGGCACAGCCATACGAAGCATAGCTTTCGTATCCTGCATATCAACATCCATATCACAGTAAAGAGTTGCATCACCGTCAAGGAGATAATAGGTCATGCTGATAACCGTGTTGTTAACCTTGAATTTGCACTCAGCGTAAACCTTAGCACCGTCGTCGTCTGTTTCAAATGCAATACATTCAGCGTCTTTCTTTGTCTGTACATATTCAGCCTTGCAGTTTGTCATATCCCAGCAATCGCCGTAATCGTCGTACATAGAAATCTGACCTGCCATGCCGCCATCGGTAATAAATTCTCTGCCGAGAGTTTTATCAAAGAATGAAACAACACATCCGTTTTTGAATGTTACTTTTACCATATCGTTTTCGAGGGTGTTGTATGTACATTCACCTTTGAAAGCGGTCATTTTTTTGTCTGCAGTAAGCTGAACGCTGCCCATCGCAGGTACGGTAACATCATACCAATCACCGTCACACTTAACTTTTGTTGCGTATTCAAATGCGTTAAGGTTTACAACCGTGTTGCCGCTGTTCATAAGTGCAAGAAGACTCTCTGTGCTGTTCACAAGGTTGTTGTAAATTGCTTCGTATCTCGGTACGCACTCATCGTAAACTCTGTTGATTGATGAACCGGGAAGAATATCGTGGAACTGATAAAGCAGAACTTCTTTCCACATTTCTTCAACATCAGCAGCAGAAAGCGGAACTTCAATGCCCATTTCCTTAGCTTTGAGTGCAACAGCCTCGTAGTTTCTCAATGCGTATTCGCACTTTCTGTTATATCTTTTTGTTGCACTTCTTGTTGTGTATGTTCCCTGATGTCTTTCAAGATAAAGCTCGCCGCTGTAGGTGGGATAGGGCGTTACACCGTCGTCAAAATCGTTCCAGAAATCCATTGTTCGGCACATTTTAACCTTGGGCATATCTTTAAGGTCAGCGTATCTGATTGCACGCTCAATGTGTTCGTAACCGGGACCTGCACCGCCGTCACCAATACCGTAAAGCATCATTGATTTGTTTGAAATAGGTCTTTCGATATATCTTTTTTCACCTTTTCTCATAAGGTCGCCGCGACAAGGTGAGTTGTAGGTGTTTTCGGGGAGCATGTGTGCAAGAACTGTTGAACCGTCAAGTCCTTTCCAATAGAATGAGTGATAAGGGAAATCATTGTAAATGCTCCAGCTCATTTTCTGTGTGAGGAAATAGGGCACATCGGCAAGCTTCATAACCTGTGGAATACAAGCTGAATAGCCGAAGCTGTCGGGAACCCAAAATACCTTCATATCCATGCCGAATTCGTCACGGTAGAATTTTTTGCCGTAGAAAAACTGTCTTACAAGGCTCTCAGGACCGATAAGGTTGGAGTCGGGCTCAACCCATGTTGCACCCTGGACATCCCATTTACCTTCTTTTGCAAGTTCTTTTACTTTAGCATAGACTTTTGGATATCTGTCCTTTACCCATGAATAGAGCTGAGCCTGTGATGCTCCGAATACATAACCGGGATAACGCTCAATATTTTTAATTTGCGTGGAGAATGTTCTTGCACCTTTGCGGTAGCTTTCACGGATAGGCCACAGCCATGCAAGATCAAGATGTGCATGACCAACAGCATAATATGTAAAGTCAACGTCGGATTTTTCACTCAGCAGGGGAGCTATAATTTCTCTTTTTGTCGCCGCATCTTCATCTGTGATAACCTCGGAAACGATAGAGAGAAGAGTTGACTTAACCTGCACCTTAAATTCCTCATCTTCACCTGAGTCAACTATTGTAAGCAGAACGTGAACGTCATATGCAAGGTCACGAATATTTTTGTTGTGCTTAGCAGTTTTAAGCTCAACTAATTTGCCGTCATTTTTAAGATTACCGAAAAGGTCATTTGCTGCCGCATCAACCCAGAAATCAACGCAGTTGCCCTCTGCAAGACAGTCGTAAACGGGGATAATTCTTTTTACGGGACCGCCCAAAGACGCATCATAATCAGATGCTTTACAGGTGATAGCCTGCACTTCGTTACCGTTCTTATCGTAAATAAGACCTTCTCCGCCGCAGTTGATTATAATTGTGTCAGCGTTTTCGGGAAGAATACCTGTGATATGAAACCATGCACAGTCAAATGTGTTTTCTGCCCATTTCGTACCCTCTTCAAGCTTCATTTTTGTACCGCTGAATCTATCCTTGAATTTCAAAGGTTCAGCCGTGATATACGCTGTACAGTCCAACTCTCCGAGACGGGTATAGCTTCTGTCAAAAAGCATATCGGAAAATACCTGCAGTTTTGCTCTGTCGGGACAGTCAAATTTGATTTTTTTGTTTGCCATAATCATTCTCCTGACTTTATTTTGTTATATCAGCGGATGTAATCGGAACTGCTTTGATTAATTCGGATAAAGGAAGTTCTATCTGAAAACCGATTTTTCCTCCGCTGCAAAAAATTGTTTCAAAATTATTTGCCGTGTTGTGAATAAAGGTTTTAAACTGTTTTTTCATGCCGATGGGGGAGCATCCGCCGTGAACGTAACCCGTAAGGGGTAATAACTCTTTTTGCGGTAACATTTCAATATTTTTTTCACCTGCGGCATTTGCAGCTTTCTTTAAATCAAGTTCATCGGTTACGGGAACCATAAAAACGTAGTGGTTACCCGATTTACCTGTTGTGACAAGAGTTTTGAATACCTTGCAAGGGTCTTCACCGAGAACAGAGGCGATCTCCAAACCGTTTACGGCATTTGTATCTGTATAATAATGCTCTGTATATTTTATCTTCAAACTGTCAAGCTTTCGCATAGCGTTTGTTTTTGCTTTGTCCGCCATGTTTTTCCCACTCCTTAATACAAATATATTAGCACAAGCTTATGTTGTTTTCAACAGAAATATATAAAATCCGCAGCTCTTTTTTGAACTGCGGAATAAACTATGAAATTACAAGGGCATATGCCTGAAGAAACTGTGTGTCGTTATTAAGGTCGTCTGTCTGCCCTGCTTGTTCACAAATGTAATCAGGAGTAACACCCGTACCGTTGTAGCTTTGGCTCATATACGGTACAATCTTTGCAACGGTTAATATCAGTGCACCGCCGTCGGACAATTCAAAAGCAGTTTGATACGTGCCGTCACCTTTCGATTGTGTTCCCACTATTGAACCCTTGCCGAAATCCCTTATATCACAGGCAATAAGTTCACCTGCACCGGCTGTGTTTTCATTAATAATAACGGCTATCGGCATGGATATACTGTCTGATGCAGAAGAATACACCTTTACAGCCTCACCGCTTTTATCGGTTGCTGTTGCGATAGCACCTGTTCCGTCGGATGCAATAGGCACAATCATGTCTATAATATCTGTTGCGGCGTCGTAATTTGAACCGTCTGTGTTTCTGACATCGAGTATAAGGGATGTAACGGAATTATTTATTAAAGTATCATACGCATCGGCAAATTCATCGGCAGTATTGTCATTAAATCCGTGAAATTTAATGTAGCCGGCAGTACCGAACTTTTTGTAGGTTACTGTTTTAATCTCATTTCCGTTTTTATCAATACCGGACATTTCAAGTTTATACTGTTCGTATTCTTGCTTTGTCAGAATCATATTCGTGCCGTCAAGAGTCGACAGATACCCCTGTGCAATACCGTTATTAACAGCATTTTCGTCAATATCGCCGAAATAGTTGCTCCTTACAAGAGAGTCTATCTGAGAAATGCTGTTATACATATTCTCTCTTTCGGGAATATCCGATACAATATTGCTGAATGCAGTCATTGTAACAACGGTAGTAATTATGGCTGTGATAACAAGTACAATAAGTGAAATTGTTACGGTAAGCCCTACTGATATTTTTTTGTGCATATATTACTCCTATACACTGATATAATTCAACGGGTTAACTCTTGAACCGTTAACTCTTACCTCAAAATGCAGATGAGGACCCGATGAATTGCCTGTGCTTCCTGCCTTGCCGAGCTCCTGTCCTTTTGAAACAGATTGCCCTGAGCTGACAGAAATTGAACTCATATGAGCATACAGCGTTGAAAGACCGTTGCCGTGGTCAACTACCACATAGTTGCCGTAGCTCCAATGATATGCGGCAGTAATAACTTTTCCGGCCTCGGCTGATGAAATTGTTTTTCCGTATGTTCCGCCGGAAACGCAAAGGTCAAGAGCACCGTGATAAGAGCCGTCGGAGTTTCTGTACCAACCGGAGCTTACATACGTGCCCGAATACTGAAGAGGACATATAAGTCCCGATGAATCGGCAAGCGTTCCCGAACCGGAAGATGCCTCAGCTTTAATAAGGTTTTCAATCTGCTGTTCAAACTCGGCAATTTCTTTTTCATACTGAGTGATTTTATTGCTGTAACTTGCACTCTGATTTTTAAGACTTGCAAGATAGTTGCTGTTTTCGGTGACTTTTGCAAGGATGATATCTTGATTTGACTGAACAGCATCCCTGTTAACCTCAACTGCTGATTGCATTTCTTCAATTTCTGCTATTTTTGCATCAATTTCAGCCTGCAAATCAAAAATCACAAGTTTTTCTTCTTCAATTAATGCTATGGTAGAGTTGATATCGTCCATATCCGCATTGATGCCGTCTATAAGCCCCTGCTGATAATCTGCAAGGCTGCTTAAAAACTGAGCTTTTGCAAGATAATCGGAAAAATCGTCGGAGCAGAGAAGCACCTCAATGGCACTTGATTCGCCGTTGATGAAATTCGTGCGTATAATCTCTTTAAGCTCCTCGTACTTTTCGTCGATTTGCCTGTTCATTTCCTCAATCTGAGCATTGTATTCGGCAATTTTATCGTTAAGAGAATCAATTTTTTCTTGATGCTCTTTATTCTGAGCCTCGTAAGAGTCTATTTTTGACTGGTAAGCATCAATCTGTGCCTGATATGCATCAATTTGTTCCTGATACATCGCAACTTGCTTATCAAGTTCCTGGATATAGGTTTTAACCTCGTTTATATCACCTTTAAGTGAATCAATTTTATCCTGTGCAGCGTCTATTTTTTCTTCATATTCGCTGATCTTATCTTTATATTCGTCAATTTTGCTGTCCTCTGCCGAAGCTGAAAACTGATAGCAAAGTGTAGCAGTAATAAGCAGAGTCAAGCTAAGCAGTATAGCAAGAAACTTTTTCACGGTTGAATAATTACTCATTTGCAACCACCTTTCCGTGTTCTTTAAGATATCTGCCCAATGACATACATGAGCCTAATGCACCCGTTATAATTCCTGTTGCCATAAACGCAATAAGCAGCTGCCACATACAGTCAGTGAAAGGTACAATGGTGTTGCCGAGAATTGAGAACATATTGGCAAGGAGCTGTTCTGCGGCACAATATAAAGCAAAAATAAGTCCATATGATACAATTGCAGAAATAACACCGATTATGATACCTTCCACAAGGAAAGGCCAACGGATAAACCAGTTTGTAGCACCTACAGCTTTCATAATGCTGATTTCAAGACTGCGAGAGAACATTGTAATACGAACCGTGTTTGCGATAATAAACAGTGAAACAATAAGCAGAATCGCAACGACAACTATGCTCACAGCTCCGACTGCATTCTGAATTGTTGCAATTTTTGATGCAAGTTCACCGTTTTCACGCACGCTGAGAACATTGTTATATGATGAAATCATTGTAATGGTTGTGTCAAACTGCTCCATATCGTCAACGGTTACCTTGAATGCGTTAGGAAGAATACTGCTGTCGATGCCGTCAAGTACGGATGCGGAGTCACCCATGCTTTCAAGAACAGAGGCATAGGATTCATCTCTTGAAACGAACTGACAGTCCTTGACATTTGCAGTTTCGGTAATCTGCTTTTTAAGTACAGATTCCTGTTCTTCTGTTGCTTCGTCCTGAATGTAAACCATCACAACATTCTGCTCACCGACTTTGTCAATAAGTGAATTTATGTTTTCGTAAAGTAAATATGCACCGCCGATAAGAATCATGCATGACAGCATAACGGTTACGGATGCAATAGTCATCAACTTGTGTATTCTGATATTACGGAATCCTTCTTTTGTAAGATAACGGATGTTGAATCGACCTTTATTGAATTTGTTTTTATTACTCATTACCGTCACCTCCGCTTGTGCTGTCTGTATCATCTGACGATTCATCTGTTGATTCAAGTGTTTCAGCTTTGGGCTCACAAGGTGCATCATCCTGACTGCTTGTAGCTGATGCTGATTCTTTTACCGCATCAACAGTATTTTTTGCTTTTTGGATGCGTGATGCGTTTTTTGCAGTAAAAGCCGCAAGAATGGAGCTTATTTCCTTATCGTCTGTTACAGAGTAGTGTGCGTCATGGCTTCTTTCCGAGGCGGATTCATCCTCAACCGCAGAGATAATTTCCTCTGCAAGTTCCTTTATTTCGGCTGTTGCAGGAACAACCGTTTCCGGCTCAGCTGTTTCCGTAGAGGGAGCTTCGGGGATTGTATCCGCTATGGATGCACCCTCTTCGCCGTAATGTGAAATAAAGTTTTCAACATCGTTAAATTCATTAGGTGCATTGTAGAATCCTGCATCTGACGAAGGTGTGTCGGGATTGATAAGATGAAGCATTTTTTCCTTGTCGTAGCCGTCGGCAATAATCTTACCTTCCTTGAGTACGACGATTCTGTGGTCGTACTGACGCACAAGCTCATGGGCGTGAGTAACCATAACAACGGTTGTTCCGTTTGATTTATTGATATGATTGAGCAAATCCATAATTTCCGTTGCCATAGCAGGGTCAATATTTCCCGTAGGTTCGTCCGCAACAATAAGGTCTGCGTTGTTGACAAGTGCTCTTGCTATCGCTACACGCTGTTGTTCACCGCCCGACAGTTCATTGGGGAGTGACTGTGCTTTTGACAGCAAACCGACCATACCTAATGCGTGTGAAACTCTTTTTCTGACTTCTCTTTCTTTTGTGCCGGTAACTCTTAATGCAAAAGCAACGTTATCGTACACTTTCATGTCCGGTATCAGTCTGAAATCCTGAAAAACTATACCCATTGTACGTCTGAAATAGGGGACGTCACGTTTTTTCATTTTATTAAGGTTATAACCGTTTATTGTAACTGTACCCGAGGTGGGAACTTCTTCTCTCATTATCAATTTAAGAAACGTACTTTTGCCAGCACCCGATGCACCTACGACAAATACAAACTCTCCGTCATTGATAGTGAGATTAATATTTTTCAGAGCTTCAAAGTTTTTATTGTAAGTCTTTGAAACAGAATTAAATTCTACCATAGTTAATCCCTCATTTGATTTTCTCTGCAAACTGTAAAAAAATGCCGTTTTCTGCTCCGAAGCCGTGCAAAGGTCTGCGAGAGTATAAAAACGGCGAATAAATCAAAGTGAAAATTAATATTTTACAGGATTTGCATCAAGATATTTTTTAACCATAAGCGCTACTTTGAATACGATAGCATCGTCAAATTCACGCAAATCAAGACCGGTAAGCTTTCTGATTTTTTCAAGTCTGTAAACCAAAGTATTTCTGTGAACGAACAGTTTTCTTGATGTTTCGGAAACATTAAGATTGTTTTCAAAGAATTTTTGGATTGTGAACAGAGTTTCGTGGTCAAGACTGTCAATAGAGCCTCTCTTGAACACTTCTTTAAGGAACATTTCGCAAAGTGTTGTAGGAAGCTGATATATAAGCCTTGCAATACCAAGGTTTTCATAGCTTACGATAGTCTTCTCTGTGTCGAATACTTTGCCGACTTCAAGTGCAACCTGAGCTTCTTTGAATGCATGAGCAAGCTCTTTGATGCCTGTAACGGCAGTACCGATACCTACAAGAGTGTGAGTGTAATACTCACTGCCCAGAGAATCAGCGATTGAACGCGCAAGTTTTTCAAGGTCTTTTGCCTCGATGTTGGGGCGAACCTCTTTAACAAGAGCAATATCGGTTTCGTTGATATTTACAACAAAGTCCTTTGTCTTATCGGGGAACAGATTTTGAATAATATCAAAAATAGGTACATCGCCGGGTTCTGTGATTCTGATAAGAAGAACTGCACGTGTAGCATCGTTGTTGAAATGAAGCTCTCTTGCTTTGATGCAAATATCACCGGGGAGAATATTGTCAAGCATAACGTTTTTAATAAAGTTGCCTCTGTCATACTTTTCATCATAATACTGCTTTATGTTGCTGACAGCAACGGTAAGTACACTTGCATATCTTTGTGCAGTTTCGTCTGCACCGTCAACAAAAATTGCGTATTCGGGATGAATAGGTGAGCCGAAGCTTTTGAATGTCATGTCACCAATCGCAACGGGCTCAGAACTTGTGAATACCTTTTCATTAACAGAAGAATCAACGGCTTCTCCGATTCTGCCAAGCTCACTGCATGAAATAATTGTACCTACCTCATCAATAACACCGATGGGTCGGTCGATGGCATCCTTCATTTGGTGAATAACACTTTGAAACAATCTGTTAGACATAAAATATCCTCCTGCGTTCTCTTTCTTTAACATAAATTTTAATCCAAAGTTAAATAAACAAGCTTTTATGCAATATTACTATTGCTTTACTATATATTTTACACATTTTTCACAATATTGCAATAGTTATTTTCAAAAAAGTGAGAAAAAAGTAAGAAAAAAAGCCTTATTATTCTAAAATAGAATATATCTTATTGATTTTTACCAATATTAAGCCATATATTTGATACAAATTGACAGTTGTATATTTTCACAACTGAAATTGTACAAAAAAATCCCTTTTGCATAAAAACGTGCAAAAGGGGATAATGTTATGATGTAATAAGCTGTATTTCTTCATTTGAAAGCTCCCTGCATTCGCCGGGGGCAAGAGTGTCATCAAGGTCAAGTGAACCCATTGTAATTCGTTTGAGTGCAGTAAGATTTGCATTGGTTGATGCAATCATGCGTTTAATCTGATGATATTTTCCCTCATGGAGAGTGATTTTGTAAACAGGGGAGTCGGAGTTGGCGTAAAGGTCAATCTGAGCCGGCAAAAACGTTTCATCACCGCAAGTCATTCCCTTACGCATTTGTTCAAGGTAGATGTTTTCGATAATGCCGTCGGTTGTTGCAAGATAAGTTTTGTTTATATGGTGTTTTGGCGAGAGAATATAGTGGGCAAAGTTTCCGTCATCGGTTATAAGAACAAATCCCGTTGTATCCTTATCAAGCCTGCCCGCAGGGAACAGCTCCGGGCGTTTGAGTTTATCGGGAACAATATCAACAACCGTTTTTTCTTTCGGGTCACGGCTTGCACTTACTATGCCGTCGGGTTTGTTCATCATAATGTATATAAATTTTTTGTACACCAATTTTTCGCCGTTTATTTCTATGCCGTCAACGTGGGGGTCAGCTTTGAATGAAGTGCTTTTTATAACTTCTCCGTTGATTTTTACATTACCGCCTCTTATGATTTTTGCGGCATCGGCACGTGACAGCATACCCTGTGACGATATCAGTTTATCTATTCTCTCTTTAGCCATAATCTTTCCTTTATTCTGAAAACAGCGGTAACATAAATCCGTCAAGCTCCGTTGAGCAGATATCACCGCCTATAACTTTGTTTTTGTAAACAAGAAGCGTAATTTGTACATATTCATTGTCGGGATAGTTAGTTACTTTATAAGTCCATTTTTTAACGGTACAACCCTTGTAATGGCTTAAATCAAATCCCGATTGAAGCTGTAATTCATTATATTGAGTATAAACATCATCAAAATCAACGGGAATCAATATGTTATTAACGCTTACCGGCTCATCATTTACCGAATATCCCAGCTGAGCTATAAAATTGAGTCTGTCATCATCTGTTTCGGCGGTAAAATCAATTACGCTGTCTGTTCGGGATGCCATTACACGGGCGTTGCCCGTATTAATTATAACCGTAACTATAACAGCCGCAACAACTGCCGCAATCAGAAGAAGCATTTTTCCTTTTAATGATTTTAAAGACAATAAAAACATAACAGCACCTCGCATAAATACTCATGAATAGATATGCAAGGTGCATTTAATTTATAACTTATTCCTGGTCTTCAGGAGTTTTTATTGAGATTTTCTGTATTTTTGCAAGAACGGCATTTGCAGCATCACGGCTTTGTGTAAACTGGTCTATACTGTTTGTAAGCAAGCTGATACATTCTGTAAGAAGATCTGTTGACATTTTTATAGTGTTGGTACGCACTTCATAGACCCATGCCTTTGCGGCGGTAATGCGTTCGGATGCTTCAGTATTTGCCTCTTCAATAATCTGGCTTGCTTGATCATTTGTACTATTAAGGATTTTTACGGCGGCATCCTTTGCTGATTTTGTAATTTCGCTGTCTTCCGTAAGCTGTGATGCCTTTTCCTGAGCCTCACTTATGATTTTGCTTGCCGTTGTCTGTGCTGCCTGTAAAATTTCTCTTCTTTCAGCAACGATTTTTCTTGCCTGGATAATCTCATTGGGGATTGAAGAGCTGAGTTCCTGAAGGCAAGCATGGATTGCTTCTGCATCAACTTTTATTTTGCCGCCGCTACCGAAAGTTGTTTTGCCTGATTCGAGTATGTCCTCAATTTTTTCAATAATTTCTTCGTAATTCATATCTTTTTCCTCCGAATATGTTTATTTGTGGATTGCTAATTTTTTGATAATATCATTTGCAATTTCCTTTGGTACAAAATTGCCGATTTCGCCGCCTAAAGAACAAATTTCTTTAACTGCACTGGAGCTTAAATACATATGTTCAATGCTTGAAACGAGAAACACAGTATCAACGTTAGGAGCCAACTGTCTGTTAATGAGAGCCTGCTGAAATTCATCTTCAAAATCCGATACCGCACGCAGACCTTTTACAATAGCAGAAGCTCCGGATATTGTGACATAATCCGCAAGCAGACCTGTATAGGAATCAACCGTTACGTTTTTTAAATCGGTAATGCTCCGTTTGATAAAATCTACTCTTTCCGGTATTGTGAAAGTTCCGCCTGCTTTTTTTGCATTGTAGGATACAAGTACGATTACCTTGTCAAAAACTTTTGCAGCTCTTCTGATAATGTCAAGATGACCGTTGGTTACCGGGTCAAAGCTGCCGGGGTAAACGGCAATTCTACTCATGGCAGACATCCTTTCATTTTTCATTAAAGCGGTAAATGGTGAGCTTTGTTTTTGAATATCTGTCACTTTTTACTGCTGTAAAACTACCGATTTCATCGGGTAATTCTTCATCATATGCCGTTTCGCACACGATAATACCGCCCTCGTTCATAACGTTCAAAGCCAAAGGAAGTGCTTTTGCGGTAAGCTGTTTGCTGTACGGCGGGTCTATGAAAATTATGTCAAATTTTTCGCGTGTAGTTTTAAGGTAGGAGAGTGAATCCCCGTTAAAAACCGTTGCGTTATCTTTCAGATTACAATGCTCAAGATTTTCATTGATTACCTGTATTGCTTTACGGCTTAAATCAATAAATACGGCTTTGTGAGCACCTCTGCTGAGAGCTTCGATACCAAGCTGACCTGAACCTGCAAATAAGTCAAGTACGCATCTTCCTTCAATGTCAAACTGAATGGAACTGAATATTGCTCCCTTTACCTTATCAGCGGTCGGGCGGATATCTTCACCTTCAAGTGTTATAAGGCGTCTGCCTTTTGCTGTGCCTGTAATAACTCTCATGTTGCCCTCCAAAACAGTACATATCTAATCGTATTATCGCATTTTATGGGTAAGCTTGTCAATAGCTATAAAGAAAAAATAATAAAATTCAGTTTTTATTACCGAGAATCCGTGCAAGAAGTGCTTGTGTATCATTTACAATAAATTGAGCTCCGCTTTGTACAAGAGTATCTTCGTCCCTGAATCCCCAAAGCACGCCTATGCTTTCGATTCCTGCGTTTTTAGCTGTTATCATGTCAACGTCTGAATCACCCACATACCAAGCGTCGTAAGGGGTGCTGTTCAGAATTTTCAACGCTCTGAATACATTGTCGGGTGCAGGCTTGCGTTTATCAATTCCGTTATCACCTATGACGCAGGTAAAAACATCACCGAAAACGGACAGACACAAATCCCGGGCAACGGTTTCTAATTTATTGGTTACAACTGCTGTCTTTATATTTTTGGCTTTAAGAATTTTCAGCATTTCACAAACGCCGTTATAAGGTTTTGTATTATCCATGGAGTGAAGAGTGTAATAAGCACGCATATCTTCAATACATTTATCAAGCTGCTCATTAGTTGCATTTTCCGTAACAGATCTCTTTATAAGTGTTGGTACGCCGTTACCTACAAAACTGCGTATTTCATCTATGGTTCTTTCAGGCATATCATTAAGAACGAGTGCGTGATTCACGCTGATTGTGAGGTCTTTGAGCGTATCAAGTAACGTTCCGTCAAGGTCGAAAATGACAGTATTTTTCATTCGTTGCCTCCGTGATAAAATTTATAAATATTTTCGGCAGTTTTCTTATTGATACCTTTAACGGTACAAAGCTGCTCAACAGTTGCTTTTTTTATTGCAGAAAGAGTTTTAAAATGAGTAAGCAAGGTTTTTGCTTTTTCTTTGCCCACACCTTCAATTTGAGTCAATGTCATGGATGTGAGAGTTTTTGATTGTTTCTTTCTGTGATATTCAACGGAGAATCGGTGTACCTCTTCCTGGATATCTGATATAAGGGTAAACGCCTTTCTTTTGTCGTTTATTGTAATTTCGCCGCCGACTGTTGCAATCGCTCTTGTGCGGTGTTTGTTGTCTTTTACCATGCCGAACAAAGGAATATCCGAAAGTCCGAAGGATTCAAGTACGGGTACTACAGCGTTTACCTGTCCCGTACCGCCGTCAAGCAGTATAAGGTCGGGTTTTTTACCGAAACCGAAATCGTCACCGTCATTTTTGTGCAGTTCAAATTCATTGAATCTTCTTGTCAGCACTTCTGCCATTGAACGGTAATCGTCCTGACCGGAAAAACCTTTTATTTCAAAACGCCTGTACGCATTTTTTAAAGGTTTGCCGTCTTTGAAAACAACCATACCCGCAACGTTATCTGCACCGTCGGTGTGGGAGATATCGTATGATTCTATATATTCGGGAATATTTTTAAGCCCCAGAAGTGATGCCAATTCGTCAAGTGCGGCAACTGATTTTCCTGTTCTTCCAATGTGTTGAGCAAGCTTTTCGGCGGCATTTTCTCTTGATAAATCCACAAGACTTGCATTTTCGCCTTTTTCGGGGATGTGGATTTTTACATTTTTGCCCCGTTTCTGTGATATGAATTCGCAAAGAGCTTCAATGCCGTCAATTTCACCGTCAACTGCGATATTATGGGGGATACTGTCACGCATGGAATAATAATCGGCAATCATTTTTTCTCTTACGGCAGGCATATCTTCAATGGCGTCGGTAAAAAAGTATTCGCTGTCATAAAGTCTGCCCTGTGAAAAACGCAATACCGACATACATATTTTTTCAGATGCTTCACAAAATGCAAAAACATCCTGTTCCTGTGTTTTGATTGATACTACCGTTTGTTTTTTTGACGTTTTTTCTATTGCCTGTATGGCATCTCTTAATGCGGCGGCTTTTTCAAATTCAAGGTTTTCTGCCGCTTCTGCCATCTGCTTTTTTAATTCACGCAGTATGGAATCGTTACCGCCTGTGATAAATTTTACCGCATTGTCAACTGCTGTGTTGTGTGCTTCTCTCGTAACTTTGCCGCAACAGGGGGCAGCACATTGTTTTATATAAAAATTAAGGCAAGGTCTGCCCGACGGTTTTATATCACGAGGGAATATTTTTGAACAGGTGGGGAGCTTGAATATTTTACAGGCTTCAGCAACGCTTTTTGATACACAGTCGGAGCTTGTGTAAGGACCTAAATACTTTGCACCGTCATCTGTTTTCTGCTTTTCTGATGTAAGATTTTTCCAATCCGTACCTGCAATTTTTATATAATGATATCCCTTATCATCTTTTAACAGAATATTGTATTTGGGCGTATGCTGTTTTATAAGACTGCATTCGAGTACAAGTGCTTCAAACTCACTTTTTACAAGGATGTAATCAAAATCCTGCACATTCTCAACCATTCGGCGTACCTTGACGGTATGATTGTTTTGCGAGCCGAAATATTGACTTACTCTGTTTTTTAATGCTTTTGCTTTACCTATATATATAATTTTGCCTGTTTTATCCTTCATTATATATACACCCGGTTCAAGGGGTAAACGCATAGCTTTGCTTCTTAATCTTTTCAGCCTTTCATCCATAAAAACACCTCCCGAAACTAAAACAAAAACGGTACACAAAGCGTGTACCGTAATTATTCGTCTGCCTGATTATTCAGCGAAACCGGACTCTACAAGCTTTGCGAGTGCTTCAACAGCATCCTGCTCATCTGTGCCGCCTGCGATGATTCTAATCTGTGTGCCACCCATAATGCCGAGTGAAAGAACACCGAGAAGGCTCTTTGCGTTAGCTCTGCGTTCTTCCTTTTCAACCCAGATGGAAGATTTGAATTCATTTGCTTTCTGGATAAAGAAAGTTGCGGGACGAGCGTGAAGTCCTAACTGATTCTCAACAACAACATCTTTTACAAACATAAGGCCAATGCTCCTCATCAATAAAATTTAAATTTACAGTACATATTATACCACAAAACTTTGATTCGTCAATGATTTAATTGTCACATAATTGCCAAAAACGCAAAAATCGGATGGAACACTAAACCTTTGAAACCTGAAGAATAAAACTTTGTGTAAATTGACAATAAAAACAATGTATTTTTAATTAATCTAAATAAAAAATTATGCAAAATATATTATTCTTCGCATAAATTGGCAAAATCTGTCAATCAATAGTCTTTAACAGCAAATCAGGTCGTCTTTCTTTTGTGCGTTTTAACGATTGTTCATCACGCCATTTTGCAATATTGGCATGATTACCCGACAGCAGTACATCGGGCACGGAAACACCGTTCCACATAGCAGGTTTTGTATATTGGGGATATTCAAGCAAGCCGTTATAATGGCTTTCATTTTCCATAGCTTCATCGTTTGCAAGAACACCCGGAAGCATTCGTGCAACGGAATCTGCCAACACAAGAGCAGGTAATTCACCGCCCGTAAGCACATAGTCACCAATGGATATTTCTTCGTCAACGATTGCATCAATTACTCTTTCGTCTACTCCCTCATAGTGACCGCACAACAGAGCTATGTTTTCCATTTTTGCAAGTTCTTTTACCTTTTCCTGTGTGAGAACTTTTCCCTGCGGTGACATATATATAAGGTGCGGTCGTGTGCCGAGTTCTTGGCAAAGTGACATGAAACAGTCGTATATAGGCTGAGCTTTCATCACCATGCCCATGCCGCCGCCGTAGGGAGTATCGTCAACATTCCTGTGTTTGTTGTCAGAATAATCTCTGATATTACGGGCATTGATATCAATTAACCCCTTTGCAATAGACCTGCCAATAATACTTTCGGAATATACGCTTTCGCACATTTCGGGAAATAAAGTAAGTATATCAATACGCATTTTATTCACCCTTGATTTCTTCCGTTGTGTCAAAAATGCCTTTAAGCGGTTTTATAAAAATGCTGTCATTTTCCACATCAACATTTATAACAACATCTTTAATTGCAGGGATAATATATTCCTTGCCGTTGTTTGTTATAAACCATATATCGTTCGCACCTGTCTGTGCAACATCGGTAAGTGTGCCGTAGATAACCGAATTGTCATCTGCATCGTATACGGTACAGCCGATAAGGTCTTGAATAAACCAATCACCCTTTTTGATTTTTGCATCTTTACGGCTCATATACAGAACTTTGTTACGCAGTTTTTGTGCTTGCTCAACGGTGTCAATACCTTCGAGCTTTAATATAACTATATTTCCGTGAGGACGGCAAACAATGACTTTAACCGCATTTTCGCCTTTTTCATCAAAATAGAGTGTTTTAAATTTTTTCATAAATTCGGGAGTATCACACCAAGGGTTAACACGCAATTCGCCTTTTACGCCGTGTGTTGATACAATCTGACCGATTTCAAGAAATTGCTTTAACATATTTTTATCCTTTGGGCACCTGTGATAACTAAAGGTGCAAATATTGTGTAGAATTTTTTATGAATTCCAGAGCTTTTTTCTTTTGCTGCTTCGTATGCCGAAATAAATTGCAGATATTACCCCTGCCGCAACAATACATATGCAAAAAATATCAATCCAATCAAATGCAGAAGTTTCCGATGATTTTTCTATTTTAAGATTTGTCCACAGGGAACTCTGAAGCATCTGCGTGGACTGTGAAAGGTTTATAAATACATCGGTATTTTCGTTAAGAAAATCTGCGTCGGGGTAAAGTATATCATTCTCAATAAGCTCATCATCGAGCATTTTGAGAGTTTCCGTGTTTGGAGTGGAGTAGCCAACAGCATCAGCATTCATTCTGCTGATTTCAGGGTCGCACATGAAATTAATAAAAAGCTCTGCCTCTGTTTTATGCTCAGATGTGTTCAGTATACACATGGAGTCCATAAACATATTAGTTCCCTCAACGGGAATGTAATATTCAATATTCGGGTTACTGTCCGCAATTATGTATGCATCTCCTGCGTAGTAGGGAGCAATCCATGCTTCGCCGGCTTCCATTTTATCAAAAATGGCATCCATAACATATGCCTGAACAAGAGGTTTTTGCTGACTTAAAAGTGCTGCCGCTTCTTCCCACTCTTGTGGTGTTTCGGAGTTCATAGAATAACCCAGCTTTAAAAGAGCAAGACAAAATGAATCTCTCGGATTATCAAACATAAGTATTTTTCCTGCGTATTTTTCGTTCCATAGCAGGTCAAGGCTTTTGTTTGCAACATCGGCTTCGTCAACATAAAGCGAATTATACATCACAACAACCGTACCCCATAAGTAGGGAACAGAATATTTGTTATGAGGGTCGTGAGCCTGATTTTTGTATGCTTCATCAATATACTGATAATTGGGAATGTTGGCAAAATCAAGCTCATAAAGTAAATCTTCGGCAATAAGCTTGCTTATCATGTAATCCGACGGAATAACAATATCATAGCTTGCTGCACCGGAAATCATTTTTGAATACATAGACTCGTTACTGTCGTACGTAGTGTAATTAACGGTAATGTAAGGATATTCAGCCTCAAAAAGCGTAATAACCTCCTGGTCGATATATTCACCCCAGTTGTAAACATTCAGCGTTATTTTATCCTGTGCAAATGCACAAACAGTCAATGACATCATCAATACAGCCGCAATAATAAAAGAAAGAGCCTTTTTCATCATTTTACCCCCTTCTTTTTTCCGTTGGCTTTGCCCTGTCTTACGTTTATAATAACAAGGAGTACAAGAATTGTAATAAACAGTAAGGTAGAAAGTGCGTTGATTTTAGGAGAGTAGGGCTTTTTTGTCATTGAATATATTGTAACGGAGAGTGTTTGCATAGCAGAACCGCTGTTGAAATAGCTGATAATAAAATCGTCAAGAGACAAAGTAAAAGCCATTATCATGCCCGTAACAATACCGGGTTTTATCTGCGGCAAAACAACTTTGATGAACGCTTTTACAGGCGGACAGCCTAAATCAAGCGCCGCATTGTAAATGTTTGCATCCATACCTCGGATTTTGGGCAGAACTTCAAGTGTAACGTAGGGTATGCAGAATGTAACATGAGAAATAAGCAAAGTAACGAAGCCCATTTCCATAGAATTGAATTTTGAAATAATAAATACAAAAAGTATCATCATTGATACTGCCGTAACAATTTCCGGATTTACCATGGGAATATTGTTAACTGCAAGCATGGCTTTCTTTCTGAAACCGCCCATAGCGTTAATTCCTACTGCCGCAAGCGTGCCGATAATCGTTGAAATAACAGCCGCAAGAACCGCAAGAATAATGGATATGTACAGCGAATTCATAATAACCTCATCGTTGAACAGCTCCTGATACCATTGGAGTGAAAAGCCTGAAAAAACAGAACGGCTTTTAATTCCGTTAAAGGAGTATACTATCATAACGACGATAGGTGCATACAGAAATGCGAATACCAAAAAATTATATATTTTTGAAATTTTTTTCATTTTACCGCACCTCCGCCCGTTTCGGAATCTTTGTCAAAATGATTCATAATACCCGACGAAATAAGAATAAGAATCATCAGTATCAAAGAAAGTGCCGCACCAACGTTATAATTAACTTCGCCTGTATTGCCAAGGAAATAGTTTTCTATTACGTCGCCGATAAGATATGTCATACCGCCGCCAAGGAGCTTTGATATAACAAACGTACTTATCGCAGGTACAAATACCATTGTTATGCCGGAAATAATGCCGGGGATACTCTGAGGCAGAAGAACTTTTGTGAAAATATGAAATCCGTTTGCACCTAAATCTCTCGCTGCCTCAATAATGCTGTGGTCGATTTTTGTAAGAACGGTGTAAATAGGCAGAATCATGTAGGGCAAAAAGTTGTAAACCATACCCAGAACGATTGCACCGTTTGTGTTTATCATGGAAAAGCCGGGGAATTCATAGCCCACAAGGCTCATAATACTCTTTACAAATGTATTTATAAGTCCCGTATCTTCAAGAATAGTCATCCATGCATATGTTCTTATAAGAAAATTCATCCACATCGGAAGCATAACGAGCAGTACCATTGTGGACTGAGAATGAGCTTTCATTCTTGATATGCTGTATGCAAGGGGATATGCCATAACAAGACATATTACGGTTGCAACAAGTGCAAGCTCTATTGATACAAGGTAAGTGCTTCTGTAATCCCATATGCTTGCAAGATTTGACAATGTAAAACTACCCTGAGCATCGGTTAATGCATAGTAAACAACAAGACCTATCGGAACGAGTACGAAAATTGCCATCCAGACGGAAAACGGAGCTGTTAATGCCTGTCTTGTGCGTGCGGAGAGCTTATTCATCTGCTTGCTCCTCCTGTTCGGAATTAACATCGGAAAGCTCGTCAAATTCCTCACTAAATGAGCTGAAATCACCGTAAAGACCTGAGTATTCACTCTTTTTCATTATATGGATAGCGTCAGGCTCAATGTACAAACCGATGTTGTCACCAACAAATTGCTCATCAGTTGACTGAATCATCCATTTAAATCCGCCGATATCAACGATAATTTCAAAATGAACACCTTTGAAAGTAACTGATGTAACAGTACCGCGAAGCATACCCTTATCAAAAGGAACGACATCCACATCCTCAGGGCGTACAACAACGTCAACAGCTTCATTTTTGCCAAAACCTTTGTCAAGACACTTGAATGTTGCACCGGAGAATTCGCAAATGAAATCCTCCTTCATAATACCGTCAATAATGTTACTCTCACCGATGAAATCTGCAACAAAAGCGTTTTCCGGCTCGTTGTAAATGTCAATAGGTGAACCGATTTGCTGAATAACACCGTTGTTCATAACAACGATTTTGTCCGACATGGAAAGAGCTTCTTCCTGGTCGTGAGTAACATATATAAACGTGATACCCAATCTCTGCTGTATGTTTTTAAGCTCATTCTGCATATCTTTACGCAGTTTAAGGTCAAGAGCACCCAAGGGTTCGTCCAATAAAAGCACCCTCGGTTTTACTGCAAGAGCTCTCGCAATAGCAACTCTTTGTTGCTGCCCGCCGGAAAGAGTATTTATATCTCTTGTTTCAAAGCCTTTAAGATTAACAAGGGTTAACATCTCAGAAACAGTCTCTTTAATTTCCTTTTCGGGAGTCTTTTTAATACGCAGACCGAATGCAATATTTTCAAAAACATTAAGGTGCGTAAAAAGGGCATAACGCTGAAAAATGGTGTTAACCTGACGTTTGTGTGCAGGAACACCATTAATTAACTTACCGTCGAAGATAACATCCCCGCTGTCAGGCTGCAAAAAGCCCGCAATAATACGCAGGGTAGTCGTCTTTCCGCAACCGGACGGACCGAGAAGCGTAAGGAATTCTTTATCTTCGATTTGAAGATTTAAATTTTTAAGTATTTGTTCACCGTCAAAAGTAACGGAAATATTCCTGAGGTCAATAATGTTGTTTGCCAATTATGCAGCCCCTCTCTGAGAGTTATTTTTTACAGTGTATCTTAAATCAAAATATAATATTTTTCTTAATAAAAGTCAATAATTTTCAAAAAATTATATTACATTTTTATTTTCGACAAAGTTAATTGCAGTTTTACACTTGACAAATTGTTGATGCTTTGTTAAAATATCATAGCAAAATATACGGAGACGTATCGAAGTGGGGACGTTGCCGAGCGCTGCCGGTGGCAGATGAAGCGAGGCATAAGGAGTGGCGCAATAAGGAGTATTGCGAAGTGAATAACGAGCAAGACGACTATATTGCAACAGGACATAACGGGGCTGCCCCGTTCGGTAAAAATTTGAATAGTTTGTTATGCTCTGAATTGAGTTTAACATATACGGAGACGTATCGAAGTGGTCATAACGGGGCTGACTCGAAA
>CAZBVV010000014.1:0-34371 GCA_964495345.1 uncultured Eubacteriales bacterium | reverse complement strand
CAAAGCAGGCGCGCTACCAACTGCGCTACACCCCGCAAACATAAATATTATATATATAAACTACAGAAAAGTCAAGGTTTTTTTGATTATATAATGCGAAAATATATCGCTGTTTATTATAAAAATAAAAACACGATTGCAAAAAGCAACCGTGAAACTTATTAATTACTTCGTTTAATAATTCCGCAAGCTATCATTTTTCCCGAATTGCCTGAGGGCTGAGTAGTGAAATCATCAGGTTGTGCGTGAAGAATTACTGCTTTGCCGATTATCTCGCTTACATTGAATCTGTTGGTTAAAAACACGGAGATTGCTTTTCCGTCAGCACCGAAAATCGGCGGCATATCTCCTGCATGAAAAGGGTGTTTACATTCTGACGGATTATAATGACCGTCGGCATTTTCAAAAGGATTTTCCTGGGTGCCTGAGCAACTTTCACCGTCGTGTATATGAAACCCGAAAACAGGATGACTGCAATTTTGCATACTTTGCGGCAACCCGGAAAAGTCGCTTCTCACAAGAACGGCACCCCTGAGCTGATAAAACATAATTTTACCGTTAATATTTTTAAATTCCTTACTGCCTTTTATTATCGCAGTTGCATCAGCTCTGCGACTCAGAATTTGCGTAAGATTTATATATTGATTGCGATTCATATAATCACGCCCCCTTATTTAATATATGATATCCGCTTAAAAATGTTCAGATTTTGAGTAAGTTACAAAAATCCTTGCAAAATAGTGAAAAATGCTTGTTTTTAGGCTTATTTTGTCTGAATAATGAATGATAAAATATAATATTGAGTCATAAAAGATTGAAATATTGAATATTTTGCAAGGTAGGATGTAAAAATAATATCTTTATTATAGTAGTATTTTTGTAGTATTAACAGTTGTAATATATATAGTAATATGGTAAAATATGGAAAAAGGTGGGTGTAAAATGAGTTATAAATTAACTGTTTCAAAAATTAAAGCAGAAAACAATGAGTATATCACATACGGAATAGCAGGGGAGAATGTGTCATTTGATGATGTTGCCGTTGACAGACAAAAAGTAGAAGAAATGATAGACAGAATGAACCGTGAACAGCTTGATGAGAGACACTTTATGGACTTTATAAATGATGAATTGATACGTTAATAAATAGAAAACAACCGTCTGAGCATATCAGACGGTTAAATTTATAGTTCATAGATTCCGGAATTAAGCACAACAATCTCTTTATCCTTAAAACGGAAATATTTATTAACAGGTTCACGGAATTCAAGATAGTCTGTTACATCAAGAGTATCAATGTCAATGCATCGTATCTCGTATGATGCCTGATTGCATACAAACACGCTGTTTCCGTAGGCTGAAACGGAAATAGGCAAATTGAATGCTGTATTATTATCTCCGCCGATACGCATTATGATTTTTTGTGCCGAGATAGAATATCTGATTACCGCATTTCTCTGGGGGACAACACACCATATGCTGTTTCCGTCAAAAGCGGCATCTCTTGCAGGAGCATTATTGTAATACAAATCACCTGTTTTTAAAAGTCTGCCTTTGTTATCAAACAATCCCATTTCACCGGTAGGATAAATTACGACTGTGTGGTGGTTTGGCAATTTTGCCGTTTCGCAAGATATGAAATCACCCAATTTGGCGGTGATTGGTTCATACGCCATACCGAATTTATTGAGTAAATACACACTTTTTGTAACTGTCGTTATTTCACCCGTGGTGGCATCGTAACTGAAGAATGACACCTTATTTGTTCCGTCAGGAAGAATATTTTTCTTTACGAAAATAAGTCCTTTTGAGAAAGGTACAATGTCTGTTACATCTACATCAAGTATCTTTTTCATGTCAAATTCTCCGAGTTAGTGATGTTGTAGCAAAGTGTTAAAAGGCTGTCGTTAAGATGGACGTTTTCAACAAGAGCATTGGGGTAGTCATCGTTGATGTTATAATGGCTGAAATTCCAAAATGAGTTTATTCCGCAATCAATAAGTTGCCCCGCAACGGTTTTAACCGCCGCAGAGGGGATGCAAAGTACTGCCGTTGTAGGCTTGTTTGTTTTGCAGAATTCCTCAAGTTCGGAAAAGTGCTTTATCTTCATATTGTTAATGTCAACGCCGGTAAGATTTTCGTTTGAGTCAAAAATTGCCGTAAGATTGAATCCCAGTTTTTTAAAACCGATGTGCTGTGCAATCGCTCTGCCCATGTTGCCTGCACCAACAATGATTATATCGTATTCGTTTTTGACACCGATTATCTTACCGATGTCAGTTCTCAGCTTTTCAACATTGTAGCCGTAACCTTGCTGACCGAATCCTCCGAATTGGTTTAAATCCTGGCGAATCTGCGAAGCAGTAAGCCCCATTCTTTTTGAAAGAGCTTTTGACGATATTTTGTCAACACCTTCATTAAGTAAGATTCCGAGAAAACGGTAGTATCGGGGGAGTCTTCCGATAACAGATTTTGAAATATTATTTCCCGATTTCATAATCAAAGTGATTCAACAGTATCCATAACATACTGACCGAATTCACGGCAAGTACAGCCTGTATCTCTGCCTGTAATCTGAAGCTTTTTCTCTTTGAACATACAGATATCAAGAGCTTGTTCAAGCTTGTCAGCCTCGTCGTGCTTGCCGATATGGTTAAGGAGCATAACTGCGGCTCTGAGCATTGAGCAGGGGTCTGCATACTGTGCTCTGCCTTCTTTAACCATTCTGGGAGCTGAGCCGTGAATAGCCTCAAACATAGCGTATTTTTTGCCCAGGTTTGCAGAACCTGCAGTTCCTACGCCACCCTGGAATTCAGCAGCCTCGTCTGTAATGATATCACCGTAAAGATTGGGAAGAATAAATACCTTAAAGTCTGTACGGCGTTTGGGGTCGATAAGCTTTGCGGTTGTAATGTCAACATACCACTCGTCTGTTGTGATTTCAGGATATTCCTCACCTATAGCTTTACATATACTGAGGAATTTACCGTCAGTCGTCTTAATAACGTTTGCTTTCTGAATTATGGAAACTCTGTCCTTTTTGTTGTTCTTTGCATATTCATAAGCAATTCTTGCAATTCTTTCGCTGCCTTCTGTTGTTGTAACAACAAAGTCAATAGCAAGCTCGTCATCAACGTTAACACCCTTTGAGCCAACTGCATAAGCACCCTCTGTGTTTTCACGGAAGAATGTCCAGTCGATACCTTCTTCGGGTACTTTAACGGGACGAACGTTTGCAAAAAGGTCAAGAGCTTTACGCATAGCAACGTTTGCACTTTCGATATTGGGAAGTCCGTCACCCTGCTGAGGAGTTGTTGTAGGACCTTTGAGAATAACGTCACAAGCCATAAGTTCTGCAAGAACATCATCGGGAATAGCTTTCATAACTGCAACACGGTTTTCGATTGTAAGCCCGTCAATGTCTTTGAATACGATTTTGCCGGATGCCACGTCGTCTTTAAGGAGATATTTCAGAACTGTTGCGGCTTCGTGAGTGATTGTAGGTCCGATGCCGTCACCACCGCAAACGCCGATGATAATCTGTTCTTTTGTTGCGTAGTCAACAAAGTCACCGACTGATTTGATTTTTTCGTTTCTTGCCGCCTGCTCTCTGATAAGAGCTTCAAATTTTTCAACGGCAGCTTTAATATTTGCTTCTGTCATTGTTTTCACCCTTTAATTATTTATTTGCACCTGTATAGTTAAGAAGACCGCCGAAAATAAGCATATTCTTCTGTCTTTCGGAGAAACCGCCCTCAAGCACGTATTCTTCACCCTTAGTTTCATTAACGAGTACAATATCCGTATCGTTTTCGATTGCAGATTTAATGTCTTTGAGCGTTACTTTATCAAATTTATCAATCTTGTCGTAATCTTCTGCATTTTTGAAAGTAAGAGGAATAATACCTGAGTTGATAAGATTTGCTTTATGAAGTCTTGCAAATGACTTTGCAACGACAGCCTTGATACCAAGATAAAGAGGTACAAGTGCGGCGTGTTCTCTTGATGAGCCTTGTCCGTAGTTAGCACCGCCGATAATTACACCGCCGCCCATCTTTTTGCAGTTTTCTGCAAAGTCCTCATCACACTGCTTAAAGCAGAACTGTGAAAGGTGAGGTACGTTTGAACGGTAGGGAAGAATTTTTGCACCTGCGGGCATGATGTGGTCTGTTGTGATGTTGTCACCGACTTTAAGCATAACCTGTGTTGTAACAGATTCTGTAAGTGCTGTGCCGAGAGGAACGCTCTTGATGTTTGGACCGTATACAACGTTAACTGCGGGAGCGTCTTCACTTGTTGCAGGGATTTCAACCATATTGTCGTTAATGAGGAACTTTTCGGGGAGCTTGAATTCAGGCATTTCGCCAAGCTCTGTTGCGGGATTTGCAAGATAACCCTTAATTGCCGAAACAGCTGCAACTTCGGGGCTTACAAGATAAATACCTGCATCTGCCGTGCCGCTTCTGCCTTCAAAGTTTCTGTTGAATGTACGAAGTGATACACCCTTTGAGTTGGGGGATTGTCCCATACCGATACAAGGACCGCAAGCACTTTCAAGAATTCTCGCACCTGCGTCAATCATGTCGGCAAGAGCACCGTTCTGTGCAAGCATTGTTAAAACCTGTTTTGAACCGGGAGCGATTGAAAGACTTACATTATCTGCAATCTTTTTGCCTTTAAGAATGTGAGCAACTTTCATCATGTCAAGAAGTGATGAGTTTGTGCAAGAACCGATACATACCTGGTCAATAGTGATTTTGCCGATTTCATCAACAGCTTTAACATTATCGGGCATGTGAGGCATAGCTGCAAGAGGAACAAGCTCGGAAAGGTCAATGTTGATTACTCGGTCGTAAACAGCATCTTCATCAGCTTTGAGTTCTGACCAATCTTCTTCTCTTCCCTGAGCTTTAAGGAAAGTCTTTGTAACGTCATCAGAGGGAAATACGGATGTTGTAGCACCGAGTTCTGCACCCATGTTAGTGATAGTAGCTCTTTCTGGAACTGAAAGTGTTGCAACACCGTCACCTGTGTATTCAATAATTTTGCCTACGCCGCCTTTAACGGAGAGAATTTCAAGAACTTTAAGAATAACATCCTTTGCACTTACCCAGGGTGAAAGCTTGCCTGTAAGGTTAACGTTAACAACCTCAGGCATTGTGATATAGTATGTGCCGCCGCCCATAGCTACTGCAACATCAAGACCGCCTGCACCCATAGCAAGCATACCGATACCGCCGCCGGTGGGAGTGTGAGAGTCTGAACCTAAAAGAGTTTTGCCGGGTTTGCCGAATCTTTCAAGATGAACCTGATGGCAGATGCCGTTACCGGGGCGTGAAAATCTTATACCTCTTTTCTTTGCAACCGTCTGAATAAATCTGTGGTCGTCAGCGTTTTCAAAACCGTTCTGTAAAGTGTTATGGTCGATGTATGCAACAGAAAGTTCTGTTTTAACTCTTTCTATTCCCATTGCTTCAAACTGAAGATAAGCCATTGTGCCTGTTGCATCCTGTGTAAGTGTCTGGTCTATTTTAAGACCGATTTCTGTTCCTTTTATCATTTCGCCGCTTACAAGATGACTTTTTATAAGCTTTTCTGCTATTGTGTAACCCATAATTACCTCCGCTAAACATTAATATACAGTATATATAATATAACTTTGACAAATCAATGTCAAGTTCCGTAGGCTAAAATTGTATAGTTGTTGATATTTTTGCAAAAATAAGAAATATATTTATTGATTTTTTCTTCATTCGGTGGTATGATATTAATAATTTATATTAAATAGGAAAAGAGATTGATGCTGATGAACAAAAAGCTTAAAGTTGGTCTTGCATTGGGTGCTGTAGGTTCACTTGTTGCTGCAAACGTAGTAAAAGCAGTAAAATTTGTTCCCGAAAAAAAAGAAACAGCGCCTCTTGAGCCCGAGCGTGTAAATGTTGAAAGATATACAAAGAATCTTTCCGATGCAATTAAAATCAAAACAATTTCCAATATGGATGCTGATAAGGTAGATTGGAATGAGTTTGATAAATTCCATGCTTTCCTCAAAGAGAGATTTCCTCTTCTTCACGAAAAACTTTCTGTTGAGGTCGTGGGGAGAGCAAGCCTTCTTTACAAGTGGGAAGGCAAAAATCCCGAGCTTGATCCTATAGCTCTTCTTTCACATCAGGATGTTGTTCCTGTTTCCTCGGGAACAGAAGCCGATTGGGAGCATGACCCGTTCAGCGGTGATATTGCAGACGGTTATGTCTGGGGCAGAGGCTCACTTGACATGAAAAACCACCTTATCGGTGTAATGGAATCTGTTGAAACTCTTATTGAGGACGGATTCGAGCCTGTAAGAACGGTATATATCTGTCTCGGTCATAATGAAGAAGTTGTTGCTTCTCCCGATAACGGTGCAAAGCAGATGTCTGCTCTTCTTGAAAGCAGGGGAGTAAGACTTGACAGCGTGCTTGACGAGGGCGGTGCAATTCTTGATATTAATGTTCCCGGCGTTCTTGATAAAAACCTTGCAGGTATCGGTATTGCAGAAAAAGGCTATTGTGACTATGAAGTTAGTCTGACTGCAAAGGGCGGTCACTCCTCATCACCACCCAATCACACAGCTCTCGGTAAGCTTGCAGACGTAATTAAGGATATTGAAAACAATCAGTTCAAGTCGGAAATTACACCTATCGTTTCAGCTATTGTTGACAAAGTCGGCAGAAATACGTCGTTCCCCGTAAAAATGGTTCTTTGCCACGGTAAGGCTCTCAATCCCATACTCAATGTGGTTATGAAAAATATTCCTGCGGCGGCATCTTTTGTAAGAACAACAACCGCAGTTACAATGGCAAGCGGTAGTCCGCAGGCTAACGTTCTTCCTCAGAAAGCATCCGTTGCGGTTAATTTCAGAGTTATGCCCGGTATGACTATTGCGGACATCAAAACACATCTTGAAAAGGTAATTAAGAATAAGGATGTTGAAATCCGTCTTATCGGCGGTCAGGAGCATTCAAATGTATCTCCCACAGATTCAAGAGCATTTAAGGCTATTGAAGATATCTGCACAAGAATGAACAGCGACAATATCGTTGCTCCTTACCTTGTTATGGGCGGAACTGATGCAAGAAATTATCAGAATATTTGTGAAAATGTTTACAGATATTCACCGTTCCTGCTTGATACATCGCTTCTTACAAAAACTCACGGCACAAACGAAAAGATTGCAATAGATTCCTTTGAGGACGGACTTGCATTCTTCAAGAGATATATCAAGACTCTCGCAGGTTGCTGATAATAAATCAAAACAAATTGGGCTACCCGTTAAGGTAGCCCATAATTTGTGCTTATTTTATTTTTTCGCTTTGTCAGCTTTGCCTGTAATGGCTTTGATAACAACAACCGTAGCTATTGTAAGCACAATACCTATTGCAAGCATGATAACTGCATTCTGGATAAATCCGGAAATCACATAGCATACAAAGGATATTGCCGCAACTGTAATTGCATAGGGAAGCTGAGTGTTAACATGGTTGATGTGGTTGCACTGAGCACCTGCTGATGACATGATTGTCGTATCTGAAATAGGTGAGCAGTGGTCACCGCATACAGCACCTGCAAGACAAGCTGAAATGCCGATGATAAGAATTGTTGAATCAGCAGGGAATATAGCGGTTACGATAGGAATAAGAATACCGAATGTACCCCATGATGTACCTGTTGCAAAAGAAAGACCGCAAGCTACAAGGAAAATAATTGCAGGTAAGAAGTTTGCAAGACCTTCTGCCGCACCGTTCATAAGAGCCGCAACAAAGTATTTTGCACCAAGAATACCTGTCATGTTTTTAAGTGCAGTTGCAAAAGTAAGAATCATGATAGCAGGCACCATAGCTTTGAAGCCCTCGGGTACACATTCCATAGCATCTTTGAATGAAATAACTCTTCTGCAAATCAGATAAATTATTGTAATAATAAGTGCAATAAGACCGCCCCAGGGAAGACCTACCGTTGCATCTGTGTCAGAGAATGCATCAATAAAGTTTGCTCCGTCAAGAATACCGCCGTTGTAAACGAGTGCAAATACACAAGTAACAATAAGAATAACAACGGGCAGAACAAGGTCGATAACCTTACCCTTTGAATTGCCCTGAGGAGCTGTTGTTGTTTTGTCAACTCTTTCACCTGTAGTATAAAGGTCACCGTTGAGCACAGCATTCATTTCATGAAGCTTCATCGGACCGTAGTCAACTTTAAGGAATACGATAGCGATGATGAATACAAATGTAAGCAGTGAATAGTAGTTATAGGGGATAGCCTGAATAAAGAGCTTGAGACCCTGACCCTCTTCTGCATAGGAGGCAACAGCTGCTGCCCATGAAGAGATAGGAGCAATCATACATACGGGAGCTGCAGTTGCGTCAATAAGATATGCAAGCTTGGCCCTTGAAACCTTATGAGAATCTGTTACAGGGAGCATAACAGAGCCGACCGTAAGGCAGTTGAAATAGTCATCAATGAATATCAGAACGCCGAGAATGAAAGTTGCAATCATAGCACCGGCTCTTGATTTTATATGCTTTACAGCCCAGTTGCCGAAAGCTCTTGAGCCGCCGGCTTTGTTTATAAGTGCAACAAGGATTCCGAGTAATACAAGGAATATGAAGATACCTGCACTGTCAGATACAGCACTGATAAGACCGTCACTTATAACGTAGTCCATAGCACTTGTAAAGCTGAAACCGGACTTAAATACATTAGCAGAGAGAAGTCCGCCAACAACAATACCCACAAAAAGTGATGAATAAACCTCTTTTGTTATAAGAGCAAGGGCAATAGCAATAATGGGAGGTACAAGTGCCCAAAACGATGCAAAGTAATCACTTGATGCATCATCTCTTACGTCAATAATACCTGAACCGCCGCAGGTATCGCAAATACCTGTGAAATTGCACTCTTCACACTTATAACAGTAGCCTTCACCGTCACAGTCTGCACAGGTGTCTTCGTAAACATTGAGTGATGAATCGGCAGTTTCCGTTGCAACAGCTTCGTTAGTTGCTGTATCAGATACGGGATCAGATGCCGCACTTGCACCGACACAAATCATAACAAAGCTGAAAACGAGAGCCATAACCATACACAGAAGCTTTTTTCTTGTTTTCATTGTAATCTTCCTTTACTTGTATTTGATTTGAATATAGCACAAAAAATAAAATATGTCAATGTTCTTTGGTATTTATTGTCGAAAATGTCAATAAAAGTATTGTTATATTTCTAAAAAATAAAAATAAATAATATTTTATGTGTTATAATTGTTATTAAATTAACAATCTGTGCTTTTGCAGATTATTAAAATAAAATTAAAGGTGATTTTTATGGCAAACAGATTTATTCTCAATGAAACAAGTTATCACGGTAAAGGTGCAATCGCATCTATTGCTGATGAAATTAATGCAAGAGGCTTTAAAAAAGCATTTGTATGTTCTGACCCAGATCTTATCAAGTTCGGCGTTACAAAAAAGGTAACGGATGTTCTTGACGGAGCATCAATAGCTTATGATATTTTTTCAGACATCAAGGCTAATCCTACAGTAGAGAACGTACAGGCAGGTGTTGCCTCATTCAAGGCATCGGGTGCAGACTGTATCGTTGCAATCGGCGGTGGTTCATCAATGGACACAGCTAAGGCAATCGGTATTATTATCACAAACCCCGAATTCAGCGATGTTGTTTCTCTTGAAGGTGTAGCTCCCACAAAGAATAAGTGTGTGCCTATTATTGCTGTTCCCACAACAGCAGGTACAGCCGCTGAGGTTACAATCAACTATGTTATTACAGATGCAGCTAAGAACCGTAAAATGGTTTGTGTAGACGTTCACGATATTCCGGTTATTGCTGTTGTTGATCCCGACATGATGGCAACGATGCCCAAAGGACTTACAGCCGCAACAGGCATGGATGCTCTTACTCATGCTATCGAAGGCTACATCACAAAGGGTGCATGGGAAATGAGCGATATGTTCCACATTAAAGCAATCGAGATTATTGCAAAATCTCTTCGCGGAGCAGTTGATAACACGGACGAAGGCAGAGAGGGCATGGCTCTCGGTCAGTATATCGCAGGTATGGGCTTCTCTAATGTAGGTCTTGGTATTGTTCACTCAATGGCACATCCTCTCGGAGCTCTTTACGACACACCTCACGGTGTTGCAAATGCAATCATTCTTCCTACGGTTATGGAATATAACGCACCCGAAACAGGGGAAAAGTACAGAGATATTGCAAAAGCTATGGGTGTTGAGGGCGTAGATGATATGACGCTTGAAGAAGCAAGAAAAGCTGCTATTGATGCAGTTAAAAAGCTTTCTGCTGATGTTGGTATCCCTGCAGACCTTAAAGATATTGTTAAGGCAGAGGATATTGACTTCCTTTCACAATCTGCTTTTGATGATGCTTGCCGTCCCGGTAACCCCAGAGAAACATCTGTTGCAGAAATCAAAGAGCTTTATCTTTCACTTATGTAATTTAATTAAAACAATAGCCGCTGCCCGAAAGGACAGCGGCATAATTTGTGTTTATTGCGTAGATTGATTGTTTTTATCGCTCTTAATCTTATATAACTGTGCTATTGAATAATCTTCATCCAATGTTTTATCTTCCGGATTTGTTACTAACCATTCTTTTGCCATAGCCGAAAATCCCATTCTTTGCAGTTCTTTGTATTCAGTACAATGCACATACTCTTTCCAAGAAACCGTAATAATATCTGTAAGTTCATCGTTAATTAGTTTTGATACAAAACATTTATTTAAAACTCTTGTTTTTATATCTCTGAAAAATCCTATCAGATAATATGTGTCTGTTTCTTTATCATATTCAATATCACTTAATACCGTAAGAGTGTCTTCAAGAAAAAGACGTTTTTTTAGTGAGAAATCTGTTGTGTCGTATATTGAAAGTGCTGTTTTACAACTGTCAATGTGTCGTTCAATATTATAAAATTCTTTTCCGTTGGGAGAAAAACAGAAACCGTCATCCTGAGCACCGTCTACTTTTGAAAAGCGGAACTTTTTAATAAGTGCAGTTTTTTTTAATGAATAAACAGCCAAACGCCCTTCTGTAGATTTAACAACAAAAAATTCTCCTGTCGGTGAAAAGCACGAAGTATAGGCATATTTTAAATCTTTGAACTTTGCAAGCTCCGTGTTGTTTTTGTCGTAAACATGAACAGTCTGCCCCGTACAGCCTACGATATATTCTCCGTTGCTTATAAGACTCCAAAATTTTGGCATAAAATCACATTCCTTGTGCTTTTTCAGTTGATTTTATTCTGTAAATTCTACGGATTTTGCCCATTCAATAAAAGTTTTGCGATGTTCTTCATAGTTTTCTGTAAGTGTGACAAATTCTACCACCCAGAATGCATCTGTTCCTTTGTAAAGAACTGCGAAATATGTATAAGTTTCGTTTTCGTCGTTCTGAGCTTCGTATTCAAAATAAGTTAATCCGTCATAGGTCTGAAGTTTTACAGATGAATCAAACCCGTTCGTTTCAAGTACAAGATTGCCGTATTCTTTGACAGTATAAAAATCAAAATCGTCAAACAACTCAAATTCTTCTTTTATCATAAATACTGCAACATCTTTACTGTCGTAGACTGCCGTATATCCTTCAAAAAAAGTTTCTTCAAATTTATCTGTAAGTGTTATCTGCATATTTTCAATGATATATGTTTCGGGTACAGGTTCTGTTAAATTTTCAAAATCAAAATTATTAATAAAACCAAAGAGGAAACCGATGATACACGCAATTATAAGCACAATAATGCCCTTTCGTGTGCCTTTTTTACGGTTACTAAGTATTTCTTCATCGGTAACCCCGTCAAAGCGGAACGGATGTCCGGCTGAAAGGTTAAATATATGTTTACCGCTGAGGTAAATATCTTCGTTACCTGCGGGTAATTTGTAATAATCGCTGCAGAAATCTTTACTTAATTTATCTGCAATTGCAAAAACTCTGCATTCGTTTTCGTAAATTGGAAATACACATTCCTGCCCGTTTTTCAGTTCACCGATTTTTGTGAATTTAACACCGTTGATGTTAAGCTCTCCCGATATAGGGTCTTCAATATATATTTTTGTTTTATTAAACCAACCTACCGATGATTTATGTCTTTTAATAACCAGATTACGCATTATAATTTCTCCGAAATAAAATGTTAAAAAATCACATTTTTATTTTATCATATAAGAATTAAAAAAGCAATAATTTTATATGTCAATGCTCATTTATAAATGTGATTATATCCTCAATACACCTGTTTATTTTTGTATCAAAGTCTGTTGAATTGTCGTAATAATAAAAAAACGGATGGGATTTCCATGCTTGTGCAGTTTTTGAATCAATAAGTCTGGCAGTAGGTATATCTTCACTGCGTGCGGAATTATTTGCTAATGTGTAGTATTCCTCAGCACCCACTGCCGTAGATGCAAGATGAAAAACAGCATCATAACCTGATATGATTTGTGCCTTTGACAAACCGTTTAAATTGAGTATTTCTGCAAATTGAATATTATCAATGTATGCGTTGCCGTCAAGCAGTCCTCTGTCAAACAGAATTACCGTGTCACCGGATAATTTCTCCGCCGCAACAGACATTATATCTTCTTTTTCCGATTGCAAACGGAAAATCAGCTTTTGCAGAGTTTCAACTCCCACATTTTTGGAAGTGATATTGCAGCCGATCAGCTCTGTTGCTGTTTCATTCATTGTAAGAACATTGAATCCTTTTTCTTTCAGATATTCTTCTGCTATTTTTAAAGCGGTAGTTTTGCCGGCACAAGGTCCACCTGTAATTACAAATTTAAAAATTCTCATTCCAATTACCTCAATTCAATAAAGACAGGCAAGTTAACCTGCCTGTCTTACACTTAAAATACATCTGAAATATCATCAACAACTACAACTATGGGAATGCCTGTTGTTTCAGTAAAACTCTGTAATGAAATATTGACCGTATCTTCCGTCAGTTCAAGAGCTGTTTTGTTTGTAAGATGCGATTCAACCTGAATATGTTTTTCTTCGCAAGTAAAAGATTCAGCACCCGACTCAACAATGTTCTCTTCCATAGTTTTAATGATTTGTGCAATATTTGCATCAAGTGAATACTTGTAGGAGCTTGTTGTGATAGCATTTGATACAGCAACGCCAAATTCGGTTTCTTCATTACCGAACATATAGTTGATGTCTGTTGCAACATGATCTCCCACCCAGGCTATGTAGTAGTAATCATAATAGTTTTCATCTTCGGTCAGAAATACGAGCAGAATGTTATCCTCGTATGCAGTAGAATTGCCGAATTCTTCCGCATATACCTTATCAGCATAATCCTGAAAAGTGTTTTCGTTATAAACATAAACCGCATCAACAACTGCATTGTTTTCAATGACAACATCATTTGTATCATGATTAACCGTCACGTTGTTTCCGAAAAGCCATATAAGCCCAAAAACGATAAATAATATTATAATGAGAGGGGTAAGTATCATTCCTGTAAGACTGCCTAAACATCCGCCGCCGTAATGACGTGGTCTGTGAAACCAACCGCCACCCCAGCCGCCACCGAAGTGGGGACCGTGAAATCCTCCGTGATGAGGCGGTCTGTGATGACCTCCGCCACCAAATCCGCCATGATGACCTCCGTTAAAACCTCCACCGCCGTGGAAACTTCCGCCACCGCCAAAGCTACCTCCTCCGGCACGACCGCCGCCGCCACCGTGTGCTCCACCTCCGGGTCCCGGCATAATAACAACCTCCTTGATTAATATTTTTTTTTCAATTAATTATAACATATTTGATTGTTATTGTAAATATAATTTTTAATTTTTGGTTTTAGATGTAGTATAATAAAAGAACTTGAAATCGTAGTGACTTCAAGTTCCTTTGTTTTAATCTTATTGTTTCTCTGTGCGGTATGAATTATATCTTGCAATACCGATAAGTGCCGAAACTATTGATAAGCTTTCGCTTACTATTCCGCTTATTGAGAATGAAAAAATATTATATACAAGAATCATCGGGCAGGTGATAAGCATACTTTTTCTTAAATCCTGAGAGTTGAATATACCCATGAATATTGTGTTCATTATCAGACCGACAATTATGAATAATGAGTGATAACCGTCCCATGAGAATATGCTGACTGCAAGCATTGCAAAAGCAAGCATATTGGGAAGTCCCTTGATTGAGATAACTTTTCTGTCCTGTAAATAATAAAGAACATTTCTGATTACGCAAACAATATTTAATGCAAAACCTGAAAAAGCACCTATAAGAATATACTGCAAGCAAAGTGTGCAGGTTGCAATAGTCTGAACAAGAAGTAATTTTTTCTTATCAAATATCTGATAGGAATAGAAAAATAATCCGATAGCTACAACACCTACAATGTGACCTAATAAATTCATAAAACGTCCTCCTGAATATATGTAATAAATCATTTTACAAAAGCTGATATAAACATGTTTTTATACACAGAAAATATTTTGTGTATAAAATCCAATATTTTCATATGTGTTTTTTACTATTTTGTGCAAGAAATCTCTTATGGCAAAATTAACAACAAAACATTTTAAAATATGTGCAATATGCACATGATTTTTTGTATTTTTGCTATTTCTGCCCAAAAAAATACCATCCGAAAAAGGATGGGTATTTTTTATTGGTTGCGGAGATGGGATTTGAACCACATGACCTCCGGGTTATGAGCCCGACGAGCTACCGAGCTGCTCTACTCCGCGATATTAATTCGTTGCACTCTCAAGTGCTTTATTAGTATATACTATATAAACTCAAATGTCAAGTGTTTTTTATAAAAAACTTAAAATTTTTATCGGGCATCTTCGACAGGAAAGACGCCCGAATGATTTTTTTTTACTTACCGGAAACCGTTACACCGTCAAATGCAACCCAAGGGAACACACATGAGCCGTCTTCTGCAGTTTCTTTTGAAATATCGGTTATATTTTTCAGCATATCAGCAAGGTTACCGCTAATCATTGTTTCAAGAACGGGTTTTGTAATTTTGCCGTTTTCAATAAGAAAACTGTTCTTTGCAACACCTGAAAAATCACCGTTACCTGCGGGGCTTCCGCCTGAAAGTCTGCATACGAGAATACCTTTGTCGATTTTGGAAATCAAATCCTCGTAGGGTGTCTCACCTGCATGAACCTCCATGCAACTGCTCAATGTAGAGCATCTTTTTTCGCCGGATTTTCTTGCACCGTATTCCGTAAGGCAGAAAGTTTTAAGCACACCGTCTTTGATTATATCGCAATTCTGAGTTTTGTAACCCTCAGAAGTGTATCTTTCACCGCCTATAATGCGTGGGTCAATGGGAATAAGAGAAACAGACAAACAATCAGATGCAACTGATGTGCCAAGACTCTTTCTCCATGGACTTGTATTGTCAATTATTGAAGAATCGGTTGTGAAACTGCCTATTGCCGAGCCTATGATATCGCCTAAACATGACGGTGCAAAAACAGCTGTTCCCGTGAATTTGCCTTCAAACGGAACTGCATCAAGCTCTTTTTCGCAAAGCTCATACATCATACGCTGTGTGCCCATGTCGAGGATTCTCTTGTCAAGGTCAACAAAATCAATACCTGTTGAGTTGAATGATGTGGTTTTGTCACCCTCATGGGCAGAATACATTGAGCTCATTGAATAGTAAGCTGATGAATTAGAAAATTCAACACCGTTTGTGTTAGCAAATACTGTCTTACCGTCACAAAATTCGGCAATAAGCTGCTCAACAAAAACTTTGGGATAATCCCTTGACAGGTCTGCCATATATTCGCTTATACGGTCAAAGAATTTATCTCTGTCACTTTCGCTCACACCGTATGAAAAGTCCTCGTTCTTTATGAGTGGTGCGATTGAAAGACAGTCGTCAACTGTTGAAACTGCCGCATTTTCAACACACTCTTTTGCCGCAGCGTCGATTGATTCCTCATCGAGCTTATTTATTGAAATAACGCCCTTTTTCATATCCTTAATAACAATCATAATGATGGAGTTATCAAATGTGGAACGCATAAGGCTGAATTCGCCGGCATCAACATTTATTTCGTCTGCAACAGAGTAGCAGATTTTGCACTGAGCGAAATCTGCACCGTGTTTTTTAAGGCAGGAGAGGGTATATTGAGCAATTTCTTTGAGTTTTGAAATATCCATAATTTATCCTCCTTATCTGCCGCCAATGTTGATTTTACATTTTACCGCAGGACCGCCGTCGGAAACAGCCATAGGCTGTTTTTTGCCGCAGTAACCGGAACACGCCCAATGCAATTCATCGGAAAGCATATCAACAGTTTTAAGTGTTTCAAACGCAACGCCGGCTATGGTGGTGTCACGGATAGCTCTGCCGAGTTTTCCGTTTTTGATTTCATAGCCCATTGTTATGCCGAACATAAACTCACCTGTGGTGTCAGCCTGACCGTTTTGAGTTTTTGTAAGATAATATCCGTTGTCGATTGACGCAATCATGTCCTCAAGTTTGTCTGTGCCGGGAAGAATAGCAGTATTTCTCATTCTGATAAGGGGTTCATCGTCATAATCGTGTGCTCTTGCGTTACCGCAGGGCTTCATGCCGAAATGAACCGCACTTTCTTTGTTATTCATGTATCCCGTAAGAATACCGTCTTTTATAAGGACTGCATCTTCACAGGGAGTACCCTCGTCGTCAACATAGACGGGAAGCGGTACTTCTTTGCCGAATGCTGTATGAGCATAATCTATGATTGTGATTTTTTCAGATGCAACCTGTTTGCCTAAATTCGTAGCTGCAACAGAACCTGCAAGTACAAGGTCAGCTTCAACCGTGTGACCTACTGCCTCGTGAGCAATCATACCCGCAATAGATGAATCTATAATACAATCGCAAACACCTGCTTCGGAGAACACACCCTCTTTTTTAGCCATAAGCTTTTCATAAAGAGAATCTATCTTTTCGTAAAGTGCATCGGGAGTTGTAAATACGTCTGAAAAATATCCTCTTGCACAGTCCATAACTTCAAACAGCTCAACAACGGAGCCGTCGTTGGCTTCTGCACTTAAAGATACGTAAATGCAGCTTCTCGGTGAAACCGAATAAGAGGAACTGCCTGTGCTGACATATAAAAGACGCTCGCTGCTGTCGCATCTTATCAGTACGCTTCTGCTTGAAAGGTCGGGATATTTGTTTGCGATGTAGCTGTCAAGCTCTTTTGCAAATTCAAGAAGAAGCTTTTGCGGTACATCAACAATTTTTGTATTATCTCTGTAATTAATAACCGGAGAATCGTAAAGTGCAGGCTTGTTTTTGTTTACACGTCTGTCAAGGAAAAGTGCGTTGTCTTTAGCCGCATTTAAAACAGCCTTAACGCTTTCATCATTGTATTCACCTACGGAAGAGAATCCGTAAACACCGTTTTTGTATACTCTTGCACTTACACCGCTTGAAACAACTCTTGAATTGCCTATAAGATTGCCGGAAACAATACTTATTCCGCAATTTGTGTTAATCTGTGTTCTTATTTCCGCATAGTCGGAAACATCGGCTATGTGCATAGAAATCAAATCTTTTAACAAGTGATTCACCTTTTATCCTATAAAGTTCTGTATAGTGTCGCCTAAACCGCTGACGCTGTCACTCAGACTGCCGAAAATACTGTCAAGTATTGATGTTGACGATGTGATTTGACTGCCTGTGTTTTCGCCTACCACATCATTGTTTGTTGCGGCTTCGCCCCAAACCTCAAGAGTAATCTCCGAACCTTCGTAAACGACGGAATTTGCCGCCGGAGTCATGGATGCGACCGTACCTGCCGACTGACTGCCGTCATTTTCTTTTTCAACTATATTGTATGACAAATTAAGTTTGCCCAGATAATAAACGGTTTCTGTAAAAGTCATACCGGTAAAATCAGGAAGCGTTGCCGTGCTTGCACCTTTACTGTAATAAAGGTTGATTGTTGTACCTCTCGTAACCTTTGTGCCGGGAGCGATATCCTGGTCAAAAATAACGCCCTGTGCAACTGTTGCGGAAGATGTAGCCTGGAGCTTGATATGTAATCCGTAATCGTCTGCAATTTCAGTAATATAAGCATCGCTCTTGTTGTAATTTGAAAAATCGGGTATTTCAACGACCTTAGCGGTTGAGCCGTCACCGAAATTGTACGTAACAACACCTGTAAGGCTCAGACAAAGGAAGAACAGCAGCATAACTGCAACGATGCTGACGCCCATTATAATTGTTCCTGTTGCAGACAGTCTTCTGTCGTCACGGGGATTGTCTTTTACCACAGGAATTGGTTTTGTTGTATTAACAACTACGGGCTGTTCATTTGCAGATTTAATCTCAGAATCCGTTTCCATGTCGCTGATGGGATCAATAAGTCCTGCAACAACCGCATCGGATGCCTGTTTTTTCATCTGTTCAAAAGCTTCTTTTGTAAAAGACTTTTTAAGTTTTTCCATATTCGGAGTTCTGTTCTCAACATTTACCTGTAATCCGCCGATAAATGCCGCAAGAACATAATCGGGTAATTCGCTTGCTACTGAAGCAGGGATTGCAAGCGTATCTCCCTTAGAACGGATTTCTGCATCAATAGGTACATTACCTGTGATACATTTGTACAAAACTGCAATAACACCGTATACGTCAGTAGCAGGGGTGAGATTGCTTTCTGCATTGTACTGTTCGATTGCCGCATAACCGGGACGAATGTCCGCCTCTAATGTGGCGTCAACTTTTCTCGCTTCGCTTGAAGAAAATCCCCAAGGCTTAAACTTACCGTTATTGCAAAGGAAAAGTGTGTCGGGGGATATAGCTCCGTGAATAATACCTGCATTGTTTATGACCGAAAGGGCATCCATAACGGGGAAAAGCTTTTCTTTAATATCGCTCCAGGTAAGTTTTCCGCCCATTTCCTCGATGTAGTCGGAAAGCGTTTGATTGCCGTCTGCCTCAGCAACAGCATATGCAGTATCGTTTGCTTCAAATACGTCAAGAACGGTAATAAGATTCTCATTTGATTTTAAACGCATAAGAGCGTGCCACATATTGAGAAATTCCGTGCGTAATAATTTGTATGCAGGACTGTAGTCATCATTAACGGTAACTTTTAATTCATTCTTTTCTCTTGTTGCTATTGTTTCGGGTAAAAATTCTCTGACTCTTACGCAGTTGTTGGTAATTGTGTCAAGACCGAGGTAAGTAACGCCCTCGCTGTTCTGTTCCAGAATGTCACCGATAAAATATTTTCCTGCAAGCACCGTACCGTATGCAAGGAAAGGGGACTCCTGTTCTGATTTAAGATTAAATCCGCAATAAGGGCAGATGTTTGAGTCACCGACTTCGTTCATACAGCCGGGACAAAGATTGTTATAAAATCCCATAGTACACCTCCGAGTGTATTCCATTTCAATTTATAATTATAACACTTTGTTTTGTAATTGTCAATTTATGTTTCATCGTTAAGAACTGCCTCGGCACATCTGATTCCGTCAACTGCAGCGGAAACAATGCCGCCTGCGTAACCTGCCCCCTCACCGCAGGGGTAAAGACCTCTTACGTTTGCCTGGAAAATGTCGTCACGAAGAATTCTGACAGGTGACGAGCTTCTGCTTTCGGGTGCGGTTAATACTGCATCGGGCAGAGCGTAGCGTTCAAGCTTTTTGTCAAAAGCAATAATTGCGTCTGCTATTGTGTCTGTAACAACCTTAGGTAAAACCGTGCGTATGTCCGTAAAGTTAACACCTGTGGGACACGAGGGGTTTACTCCGCCTTTTCTTTTGGAAGGAATATTTTTAAGAAAATCACCTACAAGCTGTGCGGGAGCAGTATAGTCACCGCCGCCTGCGTTAAATCCGGCTCTTTCAATCTGTCTTTGCAGTTCAATTCCCGAAAGAGGGTGATTATCTTCAAAATATGTTGGCTCAATACCTACAAGAATAGCGGAGTTTGCATTTTCTCCGTCACGGGCATATTCACTCATGCCGTTGACAACCATACCGAATTCTTCCGATGATGCGGCAACAACCGTACCGCCTGGACACATACAGAACGTATAACCGCCTCTGCCGTGAAGAGGATGATTTGACAGCTTGTAATCAGCCGCACCCAATCGAGGGTCGTTCCACATTTTGCCGTATTGAGCTTTGTTGATAAGCTCCTGAGGATGTTCTATTCGTGTACCTACGGAAAAAGCTTTTTGCTCCATTTTTATGCCCTTGTCAAACAGCATTTTGACCGTATCTCTTGCTGAGTGACCAATGCAAAGCACGACAGTATCTGTTTCGATATCCGTAATTCTGCCGTTTCTGTCCTCATATGTTACGCCGTGAACAAAATTATTTGCAATTATAATATCCGTAAGCTTACAGCCGAAACGGACTTCGCCGCCCATGGAAATAATATCTTCTCTTATACTTTTTACAACACCGCCAAGCTTGTCTGTGCCGATATGCGGTCTTGCTGAGTAAAGTATTTCTTCCGGTGCACCGTGAAGATAAAGCTGATTAAAAACCTCTCTGCAACGGCTGTCTTTAATGCCTGTTGTCAGCTTGCCGTCGGAGAATGTGCCGGCTCCGCCCTCGCCGAACTGAACGTTTGACTCGGTGTCCAGTTTTCTTGAATACCAGAATGTATTTACATCTTTCTGCCTTTGTTCAACCTCATTACCTCTTTCGAGAATTATGGGGCAAAGTCCGCTTTTTGCAAGCATAAGTCCGCATAACATTCCCGCAGGGCCGAATCCTACGATTACAGGTCTGAGCCTTGACGTCCTTTTGTTTTCGGGCATTACGTATTTATATTTCTGACAATGAATAACCTTGTTTACGGGAAATCTTGCGGCAATTTCTTCTTCACCTGATTCAAGCTCTATATCCACGGAATAAACCATTTTGATATTATTCCTTTTTCTTGAATCTATGGATTCCCTTGAAACGTTAAATGATACGAAATCATCTGTCTGCACACCTATAAAATCAGCAGCAACTTTTTTCAGTTTGTCTGTTGATTCACCTAAATTCAATGAAAGTTCGTTAATTCTAAGCATCAATTTTCTCCGATAAATTTTTTGTAGCGTTATATCCTGCACATCTGCCCGTGCTCCATGCCCAAGTAAGGTTGTATCCGCCGCAGACCGCATCCACGTCAAGTATCTCTCCGCAGGCAAAAAGACCGTTTATTTTTTTACATTCCAACGTTTTGCAATCAAAAAGTGAAGTGTCTGCACCGCCTGCCGTTACCTGTGAGTTTTCATAACCTAATGTACCGCTTATTTCGTATAACTGTGAATTTATAACTTCTGTAAGCACGGCAATCTGGTTTTTTGTAAGCAAACCGATTGTACCGTCGGGGGTGATTTTTGCCTCACGGAGTTTTGAAATTCCTAACTTTTTAGGCATAAGACCCGACAGCAGATTTTCACAAAGCAAATTGGGATTGCTTCTTGAACGTTTAATAATGTAAGAGAATATTTCCTCAGGCGAAAAATCGGGAAGTGAGTTTATTGCAATAATAATTTTGCTTTTTCTGCCGGATTGAAAATGCTCCGCAACGTATCTTGAAACATTCATCGCAGGAATACCTGATATTCCGTATTCCGTGTACTGAAGCTCACCGCAATCACTTGCAATAACCTTGCTGTTTTCAATTATCATAATTTCACCGTGTGCACGAACACCTTTAAGTGAAACATCCTTATTTTTTAATTTAATGGCAGTAAGAGCAGGAAATGTGGGATTTATTTTTATTCCCAATGATGACAGCAGTTTGTAGCACGAACCGTCTGAACCGTGAACACTTGAGGATTTGCCGCCGCCGGCGATAATAACAGAATCAGTATATATTTCATCGTTAAGTAAAAATCCGCCGTTTTTACGTCTGATTGAAGTAATTTGAGTATCACATACAATATTGACGTTCAGTTTTTCAAGTTCAAAGCGTAAAGCATCAAGCACGCTTGAAGCCTGCATACTTAAAGGATAAAGTCTGCCGTCGGCTTCCTCGGTAAGATAAAGACCTAATGACTCAAAAAAATCCGTATTGCTTTTTACTGAGTATGTATCAAGAACGGAGTTTATAAAATTTCTGTTGCCGCAGAATTTGTGTGTTTGCGGTTCACAGTTTAAAATGTTGCATCTGCCGTTGCCTGTTGCAAGAATTTTTTTTCCAACCTTGGGCAGTTTTTCATAAATTGTTATTGATATATCAGAATTATTGCTTGCAGCATATCTTGCGGCTTCTATTGCAGCAGCCATACCTGATGCACCGCCGCCGATAACAGACAGCGTTTTACCGTTCATAATACCGGTTCCTTTCTGTTGTATAATATTATTATTTTACGCTTATATGGGTAAAGTGTCAAGTGTAAAAGAACCGTTACAGACTTTTTATATCAAAATACTTGAAATAAGCAAATCTTTGTGATAATATAAAATTGAACTAAATGAATTTTGAAAGTGAGGTGTAAACTATGTCACTTGATATGAATATGCTCGTTATGTATGTTGATTACTTCATTAAGGTTATTACAAATCTTCTCAATAAACTTCTTGCTTCTATGGGTATGGGTTCACTTGATGATCTTACATCAGCAGAATAATCTGAAAATTGCTTTACGTAGCACCGACTGTCTTATTTGGCAGTCGGTGTTTTTTCTTACGCTTGACAAATATGTCTATTTATGATAGACTATATTTGCAGTCTATAGACGATAGACAAAAGGAGGCTAAAATATGGATGAGATTAAATTAGGTGTGGTTGAAGCCCGTTTTGCAGATATTGTATGGCAGAATGAACCTCTTACCACAAGGGAATTGGTTTCAATTTGCGAAAAGGAGCTTAACTGGAAACGCACCACAACTTACACGGTGCTTAAAAAACTGTGTGAAAAGAGTATTTTTAAAACAGAAAACAAGATTGTTACAGCGTTAATTTGCAAAAATGAGTTCTATGCAATTCAAAGTGAAAAATTTGTAGAAGATACTTTTGAGGGCTCATTACCTGCATTTATTGCCGCTTTTGCATCACGCAAAAAACCTTCCGCAAAGGAGCTTGAGGAAATCCGTCGTATGATTGATGAATTCGGGGAGGGATAACTGTGAACGATATTTTTCTCGATGTTGTTAATTTAAGTATAACAGCAAGTTGGGTTGTTCTTGTAGTTGTATTGATTCGTTTTGCTTTGAAAAAAGCTCCCAAATGGATAAATTGCATTTTGTGGGCAGTAGTCGGATTGCGTCTTGTAATGCCATTTTCTGTAGAAAGTATATTAAGCCTGATTCCAAGTACGGAAATTATAAGCATGCCTGCATATACAACTGTTCCTGACATTAACACGGGGATTCAACCTGTTGATAATACCGTAAATGAGTATATAAGTACATATTACCATTCTACGTTAGATAAGGGGATAGATTTTTCTGACATTCTGTATGTTCTCGGTGTTGTATGGATTATTGGTATTGTTACAATGCTTGCATATGCAGTAATTTCATATGTACGCTTATACAATAAAGTTCGTGTTTCAATAGTGTATAAGGATAATATATATCATTGTGATGCCATTGATTCACCGTTTATACTCGGTATAATAAAACCAAAAATTTATTTGCCTTCCGGTATTGAGGAACAGCAGGCTGATTATGTTATCAAACATGAAAAAGCACATCTTAAAAGGAAAGACCATTGGTGGAAGCCTTTAGGATTTTTACTTTTGTCGGTGTATTGGTTTAATCCTGTTATGTGGCTTGCATATATACTTCTTTGCCGTGATATTGAGCTTGCCTGTGATGAAAAAGCCGTAAAAGATATGGATAATACTGACAGAAAAGGCTATTCTCATGCATTGGTATCCTGTAGTGTGCAACGCAGAACAGTTATGGCTTGTCCTCTTGCATTCGGTGAGGTGGGAGTCAAGGACAGAATAAAATCTGTTCTTAATTATAAAAAACCTGCGTTTTGGGTGATTATCGTTGCAGTAATTATTTGTGTTGTTGTTTCTGTTTGCTTTTTAACTAACCCTGTTGAGGAACATTTAATATACAGAATCAAAGACGGTTACACCACGCACGAAAATATAGATGTAAATATAACTGAACTGTCCGTAGGTGAAGAAATTTCTTATCTTAAAATGGAATGGCAGAACGACAGCGGAAAAACAATCTGTTACGGTGCAGAGTTTCATCTGTACAGAAAGGTTTTAGGTTCAGTTCCCGTAGAAGTCAAAGGCGGTAACGATGATTGGATTTCTTTGGCTTATCTTGTAGAGGGTAATATAGGTGAACGCACAATAATATTAACTTCATATGACTTGGATAAAAAAGGCGATTATGTGCTTGAATTTGAATTTGACATAGAAAATGAAGATGCAAAGTATAAGGCATACCTTGAATTTAATGTGAATGATGAATATGATGTGGATTTTTCTGATATCGGCGGTGCTGACGGTCCTGAAAACGTTACGGTTGATGCCGTTGATGCATTAAAAGAAAAATATCCAAAGTATTTCGGACTTTCAACCAAAGACGGTCTTGTAGTATATGTCTGGCAGTTTTCGGAAGGTAATTATTCCTGCGGATTGTTAAGCGGAACAGTAACAGAGCAGTCACACAAGAATGGGTGGGATGCGGTTTCTGCATCTGTTGAAGATATGCATATAATTCTTTCAACCTATGATATCGACCCGTCAGAAGTAACAATAATTCCTTACGTTAATCCGGCATCAAGCTATTATTATGAAATTGATGATGCTTATATCAAAAGCGTAAAAGCATTATTTCCGTCTTACGGCATATTCACAGAACCGCCCGATCTTACGGTTGTTGCAAACGGACAAAGCGTAAACGGTTGGCAGGGTAGCTATCAATGGACAGTGATAAATACCGACGGCACAGGAAAATCAACCTTTGCCGACAGCAGTCATCCGCTTCAATTTGTTGACAGTATGACACCTATTGATATCACAAATGATTGTCCTGTTGAGTTGCAGTTTGCGGTAAATCCCGATAAAATCACCGTTTACCGTTATGATTTATCAAAAGGTAATTCTGCAAAGGCAAACCAAACAAAAACCGACGGATTGATATTTGAAATCAGCGACGGATTTCTTTACGAAATCGTTGCCGAATGGGATTCTTATACAAATTTCAGCGGAACGGCCCACTATGCATTCATAACAGAATAAATAAATCACTCCCGAACAATCGCTCGGGAGTTGAATTTTATGTAATAATTTAACTCATAATTCAAAATGCACAATGCATAATTAAATCATTTTTTCTTAATAATTTTCTTTACAATAATGGCTGTTGCCGCAACAGTTCCTGCAATTATACCCACTTTTTTTGCAAGTTTTATGCCCTCTGTTACGGAGCTTGGGGAGTGGGTGTAAATAAACTCTTTGACAGGTCTTTCAAGCTTAAAGCCTTCAATATCGTTGCAGGTTACGGTGTATGTATAGTATGTATCGGGAGTTGTTTCGTAAATATCAAAAACTCTGCCGCCACGCTTTTTGCCGGGACCGTAAATATTAAATCCGCAACCCTGTGTGTAACCTAAATCGAGATTATCATGCTTTAAAACAAAGCTGTTGTTGTGGTCGTGACCGAAGAAAAGACCGAGAACATCGCCTTTTTCTTTAAACGCTTCAATCTGACCGCTTTTAACATTGGGAGATGCTGCATTTTCACCCATAAAGCTGTATTTGTTTTTAGCATAAGAGGGGAGGGAATAATGCTTTTTGTTGTGTATGCCTGCTCCTTGGAAAAATCCCTTTTTGCTTTTATCACTTTTTTCAAAGCATTCATATATTTCCTCGGGAGGAATATGCTGGAATGCTAATGCACTTACAGTATGACCTGTTTCTGCTTCAAATTCATCTCTTGCAGCTTTGTAGCGGTCAATCTGTCCTGCTGTAATGGGGTTGTATGTGCCGTCTTTATTCTTTTCGTGAGAATCGAACATATAAATACCGAATTTGATATCTTCACCGTTCTCTGAATAAATCGGAATTGCATCAAAAGTATAATCCTGACCAATGAAATTGTCGTAAAGACCGTAGCATTTCCATTGGAAATCCTTATCTGCCGTACCGAAAGCATCGTGATTGCCGAATACGGCGGTGAATGGGATTTTGCTGTCTGCAATAGGCTGCATAAGATTGCTTATTGTTGTTGCGGCGTTGGTTTTGTTGTCACCTACAAGGAAATAGAAGCCGTAGCCTTTAACCTGGTCACCGGTAAGAACAATTAAATCGGGATTTGTGTTTTTAATTATTTCAGCAGTCAGATTAATAGTGTCAGGATTCGTCATATGCGTATCCTGCATATCCGATAACTGAAGAATACGGAATCTGCCGTTGTTAAATTTAAGTTTATTCATATATAATCACTTTTCTTGATTTTTAATATAGTGTAATTATTATAAAATACATTTTACAAAATGTCAATAAGAACAGACGCCCGAGTTTTATCCCGAACGCCTGTTTTTTTGTTAGTTGATTTTTCTGTACATGTGTGTTTTTTTACTGAAAACGGATTCGTAATAATTACTGTCGTCAGCTAACACACGCTTGAGAAGATTGCCCGCATCTTTTCCTGCACTCTTAGAGGAATTAGAGGGGTTAATACTATTGCGGTATTCATATATGTCCTGCAAAGGAGTGCCGTTCCAATCACTTCCGAAAAGTTCACGGACACTGAACCATTCACCCGGATTTTTGTTGCAAAAATCATAAACAGTTTCTTTTATATAGCTTTTGATTTTGGCTAAATCAAGTGTTACAACAGAACTTTTTACATTAATACCGTGGATTCTGCTTGTGTCTTTTTTTACTAACATATTATTCCGCCTTTACCATGCTGTAGGCACATTATTTACATAACGCCAGTAGTTTCCGCTTGTTGCAGGGGTTGTTTCACTATAATAGTAGATATCGCCATATTTTGTATTCATCCAATTTGTTGCACAGGTTACACTGCTGAAATCATCTGCACTGCCTTCATAATAAACAGATAACTCCGTACCTGCACCGAGGAATAAACCGTAGGTGCTTATAGTTTTAATTGATTTCGGTAATACAATTTTTGTTAACGAAGTGCATCCATTAAATGCGAATTCACCTATTGTTTGAATTGAATCAGATAATTTAACATTTGTTAAAGCTGAACAATCGTAAAATGCACAATTATCTATAGTTGTTACTGAATCAGGAAAAACAAGTTCTGTTAGAGATGAGCAATGTGCAAATGCGTAGGTTCCAATGTAGGTAAGATTTTCCGAAAGTTTAATTTTTGTTATGTTTGTACAATTATAAAATGCATCTCGATCTATACTCTTTACATTGTTAGGAATTGTAATTTCTTTCAACGCATCACAATTATAAAATGTTTGACTGTTTATTACTGAAATATTTTCAGAAAGAGTGATGTTTTCCAAACTAGAACAATTAGAAAATGCATTTGATCCAATTGATGTTACTGTATCGGGAATGGTAATTTTTGTTATGGCTGTATTCCTGAAAGCAAACGCTTTTATATTTACAAGTGAAGCTGAAAGTTTAACAGTTGATAAGTTTGAACAGCTGTTAAACGCAGAATGACCGATTGATGTTACACTGTCTGCTATTGTTAAACCTGTTATACTGGAACAACCACGGAAAGCAAAATTCGGAATGGATGTTATCGTATCCGGAATTGAAACTGTTGTTAATAGAGAAAAATTAGTTCCTGTGTACATTCGTGCATTGTGGTTGTTTGGATTTGAATATGCATTCACAAAACTGATTTTACACCAATCTTCTATGTTGCCCGTGTAATGAACAATAGATAAATTTGTGCAATCAACAAAGGCATTTTCACCGATATATATTATTGAATCAGGTATTATAATTTTGCTTAATTCTGTACAGTCTACAAATGCATTGTCAGTAATTTGTGTTACTGCTTTACCTCTATATGTTGCAGGAATTTCAACAGTTTCTACATCTGTATATGATAAATTTATCCTTACACTGTATGTGTTATTATCCAGAAGTGTAAATAATAAAACTGATGCATCATTATTGTCTGTGATTTCTAAATTATCAACTGTTCCATCTGTGTATGTTACAACAAGCTCTCCGTCAACAATTTCCACATCTGCTATGCCTCTGCCGTCAGCACCGTCGTCACCTTTATCACCCTTGTCGCCCTTGTCACCTTTATCGCCTTTTTCACCTTTGATATTGCCGAGATTGGTGACAGAATTATCGGTAAGCGTAACAATGAGTTCACCTGTTGATGATACTGTAACATTTTTAATTCCCGTGCCGTCTTTGCCGTCTGCACCGTCTTTGCCGTCTGCACCTGCAACGTTGCCTACATTGGTTGATGTGCCGTCTGTATAAGTCAGAATAAGCTCACCGTCTGCGTTGATTTCGGATTTTGAAATGCCGTTACCGTCTTCACCCTTGATGTTGCCGAGATTGATTATAGTTCCGCTTGTAAGCTTAACATTCAATGCACCCTCAGATGTGATTGTAACATCTTCAATACCAACGCCGTCAGCACCGTTTGTGCCGTCAGCACCAATAACTTTGCCCAGATTAGTGCTTACTCCGTTAGTGTATGTGAGGACAAGCTCACCGTATGTATTAATTTCAGACTTTGCAACACCGATACCGTCAGAGCCTTTAACGTTTCCGAGAGTGAGCGTGGTACCGTTAGTAAGCTTTACAGATAAAACGCCGTCATCATCAATATCAACAGTATCTATACCGACACCGTCTTTACCGTTTTCGCCATCCTTGCCGTCAGTACCATCCTTACCGTCAGTACCGTTTGTTCCGTCTTTACCGTTTTGACCGTCAGAACCGACAACAACACCGAGATTTTCACTTGTTCCGTCAGTATAGTAAACAATAAGCTCGCCGTTATCATTTATTTCTGTTTTTTCAATACCTATACCGTCTTCACCGTCGATACCGTTTGTGCCGTCTGCACCATTAATTCCGTCAGAACCGACTACAACACCCAGATTTTCACTTGTTCCGTCTGTATATGTGATAATTAATTCACCGTCTTCATTGATTTCTGATTTTTCGATACCGATTCCGTCTTTACCGTCAGTACCGTCAATGCCGTTAGTTCCGTCTTTACCATCCTGTCCGTCAACACCGTTTTTGCCTACGATAGTGCCCAAATTGATGTTATTACCGTCCGAGAAAGTAAGCACCAATTCTCCGTTTGCGTTAATGGTAACATCTGAAATGCCAATGCCGTCTGTTCCGTCTGCACCGTCTTCTCCGTCAGCACCATCTTTACCATCTGCACCGCTAGTACCATCTTTGCCGTCTGTACCGTTTATACCATTTGTGCCGACTACAACACCGAGATTTTCAGATGTGCCGTTTGAATAGGTAACAACAAGCTCACCGTCAGAATTAATTTCTGTTTTTGATACACCGATACCGTCAACACCGTCTTTACCATTTGTGCCGTCCTGACCGTTTGAACCTACAACAATACCAAGATTTGCAGATGTACCGTTTGAATAGGTAACAACAAGCTCACCGTCAGAATTAATTTCTGTTTTTGATACACCGATACCGTCAACACCGTCTTTACCATTTGTGCCGTCCTGACCGTTTGAACCTACAACAATACCAAGATTTGCAGATGTACCGTTTGAATAGGTAACAACAAGCTCACCGTCAGAATTAATTTCTGTTTTTGATACACCAATACCGTCAACGCCGTCAATACCGTTAGTGCCGTCTTTGCCGTCAACACCATTTGTTCCGTCTTTACCGTCAGAACCTACAACAATACCGAGATTTTCAGATGTACCGTCTGTATAGTAAACAACAAGCTCACCGTCAGAGTTAATTTCTGTTTTTGATACACCGATACCGTCAACGCCGTCAATACCGTTAGTGCCGTCTTTGCCGTCAATACCATTTGTTCCGTCTTTACCGTCAGAACCTACAACAATACCAAGATTTGCAGATGTACCGTTTGAATAGGTAACAACAAGCTCTCCGTTATCATTAATTTCTGTTTTTGATACACCGATACCGTCAATACCGTCAACACCGTTTGTACCATTTGTGCCGACTACAATACCGAGATTTTCAGATGTACCGTCTGTATAGTAAACAACAAGCTCACCGTCAGAGTTAATTTCTGTTTTTGATACACCGATACCGTCAACGCCGTCAATACCGTTAGTGCCATCTTTGCCGTCTGTACCATCTTTGCCGTCTGTTCCGTTGATACCGTCTTTACCGTCAGATCCAACAACTACACCGAGGTTGGTTGATGAACCGTCTGAATATACAATAATAAGTTCACCGTAAGAGTTTATCTCGGTAGATGAAATGCCGATACCGTCAATACCGTTAGTGCCGTTTGTTCCGTTAACTCCGTCCTGACCGTCGGAGCCTTTGATATTGCCGAGATTGAGTTTTGTTCCGCTTGTTAAAGTTATTTCTAATTCACCGTTATCAGCAATAACTATATTTTCAATACCTACACCGTCAGTACCATTTTTACCGTCAACACCGTCTTTACCATCTGTACCGTTGATTCCGTCACTACCGTTGACGCCGACTACGACACCTAAATTATCCACAAGATTATTTGAATATGTAAGTATGAGTTCACCGTTTGAATTGATTTCTGATTTCACAACGCTTATACCGTCAACACCGTCTTTACCGTCAACACCATTAGTACCGTTGATGCCGTCTTTACCGTCAGCACCGTCTTTGCCGTCAGCACCGATAACGATACCGAGGTTTGAACGTTGATTATTTGAATATGTAAGCACAAGTTCGCCGTCGGAGTTAATTTCAGCTCCGACTACACTTATACCGTCTTGTCCGTCTTTGCCGTCGATACCATTGATTCCGTCTGTACCATCTTGTCCGTTTGTACCGTCTTTACCGTTTGCACCGACTACAGCACCCAGATTTGCAGATGTTCCGTCTGAATAGGTTAAAACGAGTTCGCCGGCATCGTTGATTATACTGTTTGTTACACTAATTCCATCTTTACCGTCCTTGCCGTCAGCACCGTTTGTACCGTCAATACCATTGATTCCGTCAATGCCGTCAATGCCGTCCTTACCGTCGGTACCGTTTTTACCGTCAACACCGTTTGTGCCATCAATACCGTTAGTTCCGTCAGCGCCGTCTTGTCCGTCCTTGCCGTCGGTACCGTCTTTACCGTTTGCACCGATAACTACTCCCAAGTTCGCACTTTCGCCGTTGGAGTAGGAGAGTACAAGCTCACCTTTTTCGTTGATTTCAGATGCAGTTACACTAACGCCGTCAGAGCCGTTCATTCCAACAATTTTATCAAGATTTACACTTGTGCCGTCGGAAAATGATAAAACAAGCTGACCGTCTTCATTTATCATTGCTGATGAAATGCTTGTGCCGTCTTTACCGTCAACACCATTTGTTCCGTCTTTACCGTTAGTTCCGTCAGCACCCTTTGCGTTACCTAAATTAATAACAGTTCCGTCTGAAAGAGTAAGCAAAAGCTCACCCTTTGAGGAAAAGGATGCTGTTTTTATACTTGCAGCGTTCTGTGAGGATGTAGCTTTAAGTGAATCTATCCATTCCGATTCCGTACCGCTGTATCCGTTCTCAACAGCAATTTCATAGGCTGATTTGCCCGAGAGTGAATCAAGCCATTCCTGAACAGAACCATTATAACCTTGCTGAACAGCAAGCTCATAGGCTGATAAGCCGTTTGTAACAGTTGCAGATACAGGTGAATCGCCGTCCTTATTGTGTATCAGCGTTGCAATACCTGCTGCAATACCAATCATCAGCAAAATCATAACAACAGCTACAAGAACTCTTGTAATAACTATTTTTTGTTGCTTTTTCTCTTTAGTTTTTGATTCCATATGCTTTTTACTCCTGTTTAAAATGATTTTATGGGTAATATTATACAACACAGAATGTAAATAGTCAACACTAATCGTGATTATTTGCGTATATTATTGCTTTTTCATTTAAGATATAGACGAGGTGATTTGATGGATTTTGGAACAAGATTGAGAATATTGATAGAAGAGAAAGGTATTACTCAAAAAGAGTTGGCATTACAGTTTAATATTGCTCCATCAACAGTAAGCAGTTATGTTCAGAACACCCGAGAACCCGACTTTGAAACATTAAAACTTTTTGCAAAATATTTTGATGTGTCTACCGATTATCTTCTGGATTATTATTCGGATAATATTGAAACTGAAAAAGAGAATGAGCTAATCAGAATCTTTCGTTCTTTATCAACCTCACAACAGGATTTGTATGTTGAACAAGGAAAGGCTTTTCTGCGAATTAATGCAAAAAAATATACAAACTAAAAATAGCCCTCTGACCAAGCGAATCAGAGGGCTAAAAGAATTTGAAAAATTAAAATAAAAAAGCCACAAGGTAATCCTTGTGACTTTGGTGACCCGGACGAGAATCGAACTCGTGTTACCGCCGTGAAAGGGCGGTGTCTTAACCTCTTGACCACCGGGCCATATTTACGGCAACTAATTAACGTAGCTGCCGTTGGTAGCGGCGGTTGGACTTGAACCAATGACCTGTCGGGTATGAACCGAATGCTCTAGCCAACTGAGCTACGCCGCCATATTGTTGTTGCTCTTGTTCAGCAACGAGTGCTATTATATAGCATCAATCGTCATTTGTCAAGTAGTTTTTTAAACTTTTTTTATTTTTTTTATATTTTATCCAAAAAAGCCATAATTATGTTTGTTAAAGTGACCTCGCATTTGTCGTTAAGCTCTGTGTAACTGTCAACTGCGGCATCGTCTGCGGTATCGCTTATCTGCCTGATTGCAAGAAAAGGAACACCCGCATCGTGGCAAACGGAAGCTATTGCACCCGTTTCCATGTCAAACTCTGTAATGCCGAATGATTCTTTATAAAGATTCTTTTTTGTCGCATCCGTAAGGAAAATATCACCGCATCCGCAGACAGCCTCTGACATTCCGTCTATTGACATCGCTGCATCAAAGAGGTCCTTGTCTGCTTTGTATATATATGTATCCTGCGGTTTTTTGCCTAAGGGACGACCAAGTGCCGTTAAATCAAAATCACATTCGACATACGATGAGCCTGCAACGATGTCCTCTTTTCTGTGTTTTGAAATTGCTCCGGACAGACCGAAGTTAAGTATGATATCAACCTTATCGTCTGCAATAAGAAATGATGCTGCAGTAGCCGCATTAACCTTTCCGATACCTGCCTTTACTGCTACAAGCTCCTTTTCATTATATATAAAAGAAACTGAATCCCTTTTTCTTCTTTTTTCTTCTTTTCCGCCCTGCGAAAGTGCAAAGTCAAGAAAAGGCTTGTATTCGTTGTCGTCAGCTATAACAAAACCGATTTTCATTTTATTTTACCTCACTTAATGCGTTTTCTAATGCTGTTGCAAGCTGGTCAGGGCAAGATGTGGACTTAAAACCGCATTTTGTGCCTTTGACTTTAGCAATAACATCTTCTGCTTTCATGCCGTCAACAAGATTTGCGATGCCTTTAAGATTGCCGTTGCAACCGCCGTGAAATTTAACGTTTGAAACAACGCCGTCGGTAATGTCAAAGGAAATCTGTGATGCACAAGTGCCCTTTGTCTTATAAGAATATGTCATAAAATGACCGCCTTTCATTAATACGTTATTATTTTATCAAAAAATATTGAGCATAGCAATATAAAATGTAGTTTTTTTATTTTTTGTAAGAAAATATTTGACATGAGTGCTAAATTGTTATACAATATGTATGAATAATTATATCCAAGGAGGTAAATTTTTATGGACACACGTTTCGCAATAGATCAGTATTGTGACACAGCGGCTGTTACCAAACAGCTTGATGAGCTTATTGCTCAGCCTATCTACACTATCAAACCCGAAGTGTTGAAAGATTATGAGGAGAATTATTTTGACAAGAAATGCGCTAAATCAAAAGCGATGATTGAAGAAGCAAAGCAGGTTATCCCCGGCGGCGTTCAGCACAACCTCGCATTCAACTATCCTTTCCCCCTTGTATTTACAAAGGCAGAAGGCATGAAGCTTTATGATGTTGACGGAAACGAATACTTCGATTTTCTTCAGGCAGGCGGTCCTACTGTTCTCGGTTCCAATCCCCCCGAAGTTCGTGAGCAGGTTATTGAGCTTCTCAATACTTGCGGTCCTTCAACAGGTCTTTTCCATGAGTTTGAATACAAACTCGCAAAGAAAATCTGTGACAGTATTGAATCAGTAGATATGTTCCGTATGCTCGGTTCAGGTACAGAAGCTTGTATGGCAGCAATTCGTGTTGCAAG